>PALX01000007.1 GCA_002710775.1 Micavibrio sp.
TTTTAGGCAAATGAAAAACATTAAAACCTCTTGAACGAGGCGTTTCTATGTCACCAGAAATATCATCGCCAATATGAAGTACTTCATTCGCGGTTACATCATTATCATCAAGCACATGCTTCCATATTGAACCACTTTTCTTTCTTAAACCAACATCTGAAGAAATATAAAGAGTATCCTCTTCAAAACCGTTTTCTTTCAATAAAGCAGAAACAAATTCATGAGATAAATACATATCTGAAACAAAAACCACCTTTTTACCGCTTTGTTTTGCTTTAGAATAAAGATCACGCCCTTCTTTCCTTGCTGTAATGAAGCTCTTTTCTGTTCTTTCCTCCAACGCTGTCAGCTGAGAACTTAAAATCAGAGCGTCATAGTTCATTCTTTCACAAAATACATCATATATATCCTGTAGCTCCACATCCTCTCGACCCTTCTTTTTTGCTTGCTCAAGTGCGATTTTAGCAGCAAAAAGCCGTTCTTCGGAGAACGTAAAGAACCTGGGCGTATCATATCCATGTGAACTTATGATTTCGCATACTTGAGGCGCCATAACATTCCAAATAGTCGCTGGATTTCCCAATTTTCTAACCAATAAAGTATCAAAGACATCAAACGAAACTACTTTGGCATTTTCGTTCATCTCATCAAAACTCATATCCGGTTTCTCTGCGCTGTCTTTCTTAATGGTTTTAGGCACACGACTTTCTTTTAAGTAATTTTTTGAGATTGAAGCCAAGCTATCAATAGGAGTGAAAAAAGAGAAGTCGATATTGTCGCGTCTTTCATATGACCTAAGCAAGAAGTCTTTATACCATGTCCCGGCATGGTGGTATGAATTAATCAAAGGAGCATAATGCGTAAACAGAAAGGCCAATAAATTTTCATTGTCAGACTGATATTCCTTGCCCCAGTTTTTATTCAAATCCTGAATACTCGTATGCTCTGCGTAAGGTGAAAGCTGAGATTTTCCAAGTGTAATCAACCTTTTTTGCCACAACATTGCCTGAAAGCCAACAGTTGAAGAAACAGTGATTACGCCATCAACATATGGCAATAAATATTGTGACACCCATTTAACATCCCTAAATTGCTCTTCATATATGAAGTTAGGGTATTTATCTTTTAGAAAACTCGACACTCTTTGTTCTAATACGGGTTCAAAACCATGCTCAGTGACGATAACACCAATAGATGAGTCCACGTTCTCCATCACATGCAGTAAATAATCTAATTGGGTTTTGTACCCCTTTCCTTCTTCAAAACAACCATCAAAAGCAAAGTAATTAGAGACCTGAAGCGGCAACAAAAGTAATTTTGAGTAATGCGTTCTAAAATTATATCCGGAAAAAGGATTATCTTTCATTACTCCTTCTCTTAAATAATGTGTGCGGAATGTCTCAAGAAAAGCAGATTCCTCGCTAGAAATTTTTCTTGCCTTTATATCTTTTGAGAAAGAGTTTAGAAAAGATTTTTTGTAAAAGCCCAAAGGGTCCAAGGAAGATGTCTCTGGAAAAGGTTCTCTTGAAATGAAACCCAGCATATTATGAATATGCAATGCGTCTGGGTATATCTCTTTTAAAAACTCTACAGACGCCTCATAACAGATAACAATCTCAGGACTATAATCGCTCCCAANTTTCTTNTCAAANAGTGAACGAAAATAATCTATGTTTTCNTTGGNTTCCCCNAAACGCCACGANCTCATCGATGCGGCATAATAATCATTGGCNATATATTGNANTTCAGATTGATGAATTGNCACTAAATNNACGGNCGAAAAATCATAGTGCTGCTTTGCTATTTCCGAGCGAATAGCCTCCCCTGTAACAAGCGTAATTTCCGCCTCAGGCCAAGATTTCTTTAGGTTCGCAATCTCACTATGCAAATGGTTCCGAATAGTCCC
Organism: Micavibrio sp.; assembly: GCA_002710775.1. Classification (GTDB taxonomy): domain Bacteria; phylum Pseudomonadota; class Alphaproteobacteria; order Micavibrionales; family UBA9664; genus UBA9664. The sequence goes on from PALX01000007.1 coordinate 1,907, forward strand.
AAAACGGAAAAAAGGTGTCTTTAACTCAATCCACGGTTCTAAATAATATAAAATCTTCATTATTACTTAATGGCATCAATATATAGCGATACCTCAGGGTCAGTTTTATCAAAATACCGCGCATCTCTTAATACAGGACAAATACTTTGTTTGTACCCATTAACACGNATAGTTTTAAATCCCGCNTCCTTAAGGAANTTCACNACTTTTTCTTCATTAAACCAATTCACATGTGCCGCATATTTATTTTGAACTTCCTTATCTGAAAGTCGGGATGCTTCATTCAAAGCTTCATATTCATTCTTATGCTTTTTAATAAAATCATCCGCTTCATCTGGAGATAAACAAGTTGAGTTTTCTTTATGTGTTATCAAGGAATTATATTCCAGCAGTTTATAAGGAATAGGTTGTGCGGATTTATTATTAATGAAAAAGTATTTGTCTTTATTTCTATAGGCCTCAATACCCAAATCTATATCAGGACACACCACGCGAAAGACCCCCCCTTCTTTCAATACACGATGTACATCTTTAAAGAAAAATCGAACATTGTCATCCCATGCGTGCTCAATTAGATGGCTACAATAACACACTTCTATTGTGTCACTTTCTACATCTATTTCTTTGTTTTCTAATAAATTCCACTCAATATCAATCTGCATTTTATATTTATTGTCACGAATATCGCTCCAACTTTTTTTACCTTGGTAATATCTGTCCGCGTTTTGCCAAAACTTATGTTTAAAGCTTCCCGGTCCAAAATTAATAAACTTACGCTCTTTCCAAGATTTTTTAGAAAACAAATCAACATACATATCTGTGAAATATTTATTAAGCTCCAGATCTCTTTTATGATCACGATGGGCCAGTCTAATATACCGTTTTGGTAAATCTTCCAAACTTTCCTCATTTTTTGTAGATTTGTTGTGAAATTTTTGAAAAAAAGCTACCATCTCAGATAATATCCTTGCTAAGTGTTTTGTCATATAAATTCACAATAACTATATTTTTGAAGAACACAACTTTGTTTTTATGGGTATACCCAAATCAGGGAACTCTTCCGTAAAATCACTCCTTACTAATTTTATCGACCCTGAATTAATACACGGCGAAACCAAAAGAGCACATATATACAGTCATTTTGACGACATCTCCAATGCGGATTTATTCGCAAAAAAGAATGATTTCTTTATCTCGACTATCGTTCGAAATCCGTGGGACAGATTTGTGTCTTGTTACTCTGATAAAATCTGCGGCAAAGTTTTATACAAACCCTTCGAAAGATATGGCTGCTATCACAACATGCCATTTGAGGAATTTATAGACACAATTTTTAAAATTGATGATGCCCGCATGAACATTCACGCCAGATCTCAATTCGAACTACTTTCTTACAAGGGATGCTTACTGCCTCAATATGTCGGACGCCTAGACACAATTGAGGAAGACTGGGAAAATATTCGTCTTATCATCAAAAGGAAATCAGGTGTAGAACTTCCAGAAATACCGCATATAAACCGTAGCAAAAGAAAAAATTACACTGAGTATTACACGCGAAAAACCAGACTTCTTGTTAGGGATAGGTATCAGAAAGATATCAGTCTATTTGGTTTTGAATACGGCAAGTAAGCTTAAACGCTTAACGTGAATATATGTAATTATATGTACCGGCAAAGCGACCTTCAGCGCCCTCTCCTTGATTCTTTTCTTCCAGTACAAAACCATAATCTTTCATTAAATTCTCTACAGCCTCTCTTTGGGCCTCAAAATGCTCGTTCACTTCGACCAATACAGTTTTACACTTCTTGTTAGAGAAAAGCTTAGGCGCCCCACTCAATATTACGTGCTCAACACCATCAACATCAATTTTGACCATAGAAGGAATATCTATAGAATCTTTATCCAGCAAATCATCCAAGGATAAGCCAAGCGTATAGTACCCAGGTCTTGGACGGATAGGCTTTCCATCAAACCCATAGTCGACACCAAAAGTACACATACTTGTACCTTCAACTTCTCCATTCTGATTAAATCGCCCCCAACTCATTTTATCAAATGCGGGGTTGGGCATAATAAGAATACGGTCTTCAACTTTATTTAAATACGCATTGCGCGCCAACGCACACAAATTCCAATAAGACCCTTCGCACGCAATCACTTTTCTGTCAGGGAAAAGTTTCGCATAGTATAAACTATAAAGCCCGACGTTAGCACCAATATCAAGGAGATCACCTTGTCCCCCATATTTCCTCATCCATCTTATGGTATCTGGTTCTTTGGTCTCTATTGTTTCGGAACGATAATGGCTGATTGGGTTAGGACAACCAAAGCTTATTGAAACTTTCTTGTCTTTGGCGAAATCATCAATCTCCACCGTGTTTACAAAATCATATGAAAATTTATTATTTGCATCTTGGAAACTAAGCCTTTGTTCTACAGACGAATTTCTGGCTACAGAGAAAGCCGTTTTTTGCACAACAGGTAATAAACTATTGCATATTTTATTTTTGAGTTTTATGAAATTAAACATGTTTTTTCTTAATTCCCTTGCTATAAAAAAATATGAAGCGCACCAAGAGCCTTTTAAACATTTCACTTTTAAAAAATTCTTCTCGCCCTCATTACTAAAAGAGATCGACTTCTTTTTCAATCAAAATTACTTCATTCCTCTACCGCACCCCGATGCCTTGCAAGAAGATGGCACATCTTCTAGAGAGTATGTAATTCTAAGTGAACAAAAAGAGTTTTCTGGCAGTGAGTTAGAAAAGTTCATAAAAGATAAATTAACGACGCCCAAAAACCTTGGTTTAATCAATAAACTCTGCGATCCGTCTGTGAACCTTGCTCAAGACAATTATGATTTATGCACCATACTCTACAAAGATCAAAATGACTATTTCATCAAACCACACAGAGACTCCACGGATAAAATCGTCACTATGATGGTTTATTTCGATTTTGAAAAAAATCTACCCACAAACATCGGCACAGAATTTTATAAAGGACACAAAGGCGGCACGTTCGAATTAATCAGACGTAATGACTTCATCCATAATACTGGGTTTGGTTTTGCACGATCTGAAAAAAGCTGGCATGGCGTGAGCCCCGTGGTTATCCCAAAAGGCACAACAAGAAAATCAATTGCGTTTACGTTTTTTAAAAAAGGCGAATTTCTGAATTAAAGAGACTTTCTTCTTTTCCATTCCTTCAGATATATGCTTGAGCATTCTTGGTATTCTTTCTTGAACCAATCTTTTAGGTCGCCCCCACGATACATTCTCTTTTATAACTTTCGCAGGATATCCTGCAGCGACAGAAAACTCTGGAATATTCTTAACCACAACAGAGCACATACCTATAATACTACCCGTGCCAATCTTAACATTCCCGATAACAGAAGTACGGCGTCCCAGCCATACATGGTTTCCTATAGTAAGTCTTTTTTTATTCATATTTATTTGTACTAATTCATCTGTACTGAATATGGAATGCTGATCCCCGCATTGTATAACAACCTCATCACTAATCATACAATCATTACCAATAAGTATCTCCCCATTACCAGAATATAATTTAACCTCATTAGCGGAAGTATTTTCCCCGATAATAACAACACTTTCTTCCCTTGCATTAATCCTAATAGTACCCCTAACACTATCACCAATTTCTATACGCACTGAACTATCTGGAATAAACAATGTAAGTTTTGCTGTTACATTTTGACCTATTTTTAAAAAGATATTTGATACTTTTCTTTCTATAGGTTTATTTACAATCTTTAAGCGCCCAACCTCATCTATATCCGTTTCACTCTCCAACACACCATCATAAAACTTTTTATACTTGGGAAACTTAAAAAAGCGATCAGGCAAATCTTGAATTTTATATTCTGGCAACGTTAAACCTCTCTATCAGCATTGTGCCTTTAATGTTATCCTGTCTCTATCTTTATGAAAAGACAGATAATGATAAATTCAAACATGAGAGATAGCATGGGATGTGAAGAGACAAAAAAATCACAAAAGCTACAACCCGTGATCTTATGTGGGGGCTTTGGGAAAAGATTATGGCCTCTATCTAGCCAAAGACGTCCTAAGCAATTTCTCCCGCTTTTTAACGGCCTTTCTACTTTTCAGATGACAATTCAGCGCGTCCAAAACGCCAAAAAATTCAAACCGCCCTTATGCATTACCCATATAAGTTTATATAAATCTTTGTATGCGCATATAAAGCATAGTGACCTTACGGTTTCCCCCTGCGTCCTAAAAGAGATAAAATCAAAAAATACTACCTCTGCAATATTAAGTGCAGCTCTTTATACCCAAAACAAAGATATGAAAAAAACACCGTTATTAGTTATGCCCTCTGACCATATCATCTATGGCATTAACGAATTCGAGAGAAGTCTTAATCATGCTCACCAAATTTTAGCAGAAAACCCAAAAGCCATAATCTCTCTTGGCATAACTCCCTCATCAGCACATACCGGCTATGGATACATAGAACAAGGCGAAGCATACATCGCAACCTCCTTTAAAGAAAAGCCAGACAAGAAAACCGCTCAAAACTACCTTAAGAAAAACAATTACCTTTGGAATACAGGAATATTTCTATGCTACGCTGACACCCTCCTGAAAGAGGCCGAAAAGCTTTGCCCTGATGTAGTTCCCTCGTTAAAAATTGATATACAAAGCAATCTCATTGACAACAGTAAAACACGCAACATTGCTTTTGATATCGCTATCATGGAGAAAACTGACAAAAAACATGTTGTTAAAGCTAATTTTAGCTGGTCCGACATAGGAGGATGGCCACAACTCATAACACAATTATCAAAGAACATTGTACTAAAACATGTGAACAGCAAACGTCAAAATCCTTGTTAAATGAAGCAGATGTGTTTATTTTTCATGCCATGGATAATATTGTAAGTCGCCCCAGCACCACTAGAAAAATGAACGTCGGTAATAAAAAAGGACGACTCGCCTTTTTTATATGTGTTGTGTTACCCACGATTATAACAGCTCTATATTACGCTTTCTTCGCGGCTAATATTTATGTTTCTCACGCAAGTTTCGCTGTACAAGTTGAAAAATCAGCTATGCCAGCTCTCGCCGAAGGGTTTGGACAATTTTTGTCACAAGCCTCCCCAGGTAGTGATGATTCATACATCGTGAAAAGTTTTATCGAATCCCCTTCTATCGTTGAAAAACTTAATAATAAAGGCGTGTTATCTCCAATTTTTAGACATGAAAAAGCAGATATTCTCTATCGACTAGACACAAACTCGACAAAAGAAGATATGTATAGCTTTTATCAAAAAATGGTTCGATTAAAGTATGATGCAACAAGCAATATCTTAGAGATGTCTGCACGGGGGTTCGAAGCAAACGATGCACAAAAACTAGCTCTTGCAATATTGCAAGAGACCGAAGATTTCGTGAACCAAACCTCACAACGGATGCAAGAAGACAGCGTAAAATTTGCCAAAGAAACAGCCGATAATGCTGAGCAAGCTCTCCTAGAGATTAACAAAAAGATAATGACGTTCCGAAATGAAAATGAAAATTTCGACCCGACCAGTGAGGCAGGAGGCGTAATTGAAATTATCCAACGATTAGAAGCAGAAAAAGCTGCCGCAGAAGCCGAACTTAGCGCGGCGCTAACTTTTTTCAAACCTAACAGCCCTAAGGTAGCAACGTTGAAAGCAAAGATTAATGGCTTAAACAAGCAAATTAACGACGTAAACAGTAACATTGCTAATAAGAGCGGCGCCCCTCTGGCCGAGCTTTTAGAAGAATATGAGACGTTAAAAGCAAAACAAGAATTTGCCCTGCAACGCTATGAAACAGCATTAGTTTCGCTAGAAACAGCACAGATGGACGCCCTACAAAAGCGTAAATACCTAATCAATATAGTTGCCCCCACCTTACCGGAAATAGCCGAAGAGCCTAAACGTATTTACAATACCCTAACAGTATTCATCATTCTTCTTGTTGCTTTCGGTATTTTGAAGCTGGTGGTCGAAGCCTTACATGACAATATGGGATAGATACCAGCTATAAGCTTGTTCCAGCCCTTCTTCTAAAGACACTTCGGGTGACCATCCGAAACTCTGCGCACGAGATATATCCATCAGCTTACGTTTCATGCCCATTGGCGCGTCTAAATTATGGATAAACGCTCCCTCATAGCCGACTATCTCTGCCGCCGTTTTATAAACATCGTTAATGCTTATATCTTCCCCCGCTCCTACATTCATTATTGAAGGAATATCTTCAAGATTCTTGATTTGCGAAAGGATAAAATTCGCGAGATCATCAACGTAAACGAATTCACGGCGCGGTGTACCATCTCCCCAAATCTCAACCTCACTCCCCCCTTCTTCTTTTGCCTGATGAAGTTTCATAAGGACCGCAGGAATGAGGTGGCTATTACGGGCATTAAATGTGTCATAGGGCCCGTAAAGGTTACACGGGATAAAAGTCTTATAATTGAAGCCCTCTTGCTGATCTATGTATGTACATAATTTTGCCGCTGATAGCTTAGCCAAGGCATACCCTTCATTCGTTGGCTCCAAAGGTGCACTCAATAAATCTTCCTCACTTAAAAGCTTGCCCAAGTCTTTGGGATACATGCAAGAGCTACCGATATTAATCAAACTTCTAATACCTGCATCATGCGCCCCTTTTATCACATGAGTGTTGATCAACAAGTTCTCAGACAAAAAGCCAGGCTGATCATCAATATTTGCCTGTATACCGCCGACTTTTGCCGCTGCATGGATGACCGCATCAAAATAGTCTTGTTTAAAAAGCTGATAAACCGCGTTTTGGTCACGCAAATCAATTTCCGCAGAGGAGAAATATATCAGCTCAACATCATCAGGACACAAACGGCGTAATGCCTGTCCAAGCATACCGTATCCCCCAGTCAGCAGAACACGCATCAATTACACAGCCCTCAGATTAACTCGGGTTTCTTCTGGTGTTATTTCTCTCCCCAGATCAGCCTCGACCATCTCTTTGATGAGCGTCTCAAAATCATATTTCTTTTCCCATCCCAATTTTTGTCTCGCCTTACTAGAATCGCCTCTAAGCAAATCAACCTCTGCAGGACGGAAATGATCTTTCGATATTTCAATTAATGTTTCTCCTGTTCGGCTATTCACACCCTTCTCATCCAAGGCCGCCCCGATCCAGTCAATCGATATATCAATTTGTTTAAATGCCGTTTCAACCAAATAACGGACCGTGTGTGTCTGCCCCGTTGCTAGCACATAATCGTCAGCTTCGTCTGCTTGGAGCATAAGCCACATACCGCGCACAAAATCCTCAGCATGTCCCCAGTCACGGCGCGCCTCAAGATTACCCAAAGCAAGTGTCTTTTTCTGGCCTCTAGCAATATCAGCGGCAAACTGTGTAACTTTACGTGTAACGAAGTTCTCGCCGCGTAAGGGGCTTTCATGATTAAATAGAATACCGTTACAGGCGAATAAACCATAAGTATCGCGGTAATTCCGAACCATCCAATACGCGTATAACTTCGCCGCCGCATAGGGACTACATGGTGCAAAAGGCGTATTCTCATTTTGCGGCGAAATCTGTGTTTTGCCGAACAGCTCAGACGTCGATGCCTGATAAAACTTTACTTTATCTATCAAGTTTAAACTACGAATAGTCTCAAGAAGGCGTGTAACGCCGAGACCATCAACATTGCCTGTATACTCAGCCATATCAAAGCTGATATGAACATGGCTTTGTGCGGCCAGATTATATATCTCATCCGGCTGAATATTTTGTAATAAGCGCGTTATCACACCGCCATCACTGAGATCCCCATAATGTAATGTGATTTTGTCCAGATACGCGCTTAAACGCTCCGTGCTTTTTGTTGAGCTTGGGCGCACCAGTCCATGCACCTCATATCCTTTTGACAATAATAATGCTGCCAAATAAGCACCATCTTGCCCAGTCACACCTGTGACCAAAGCCTTCTTTCCCATATAAAAACCCCGCTAATGGTTTCAGCTTCACATTAACGGGGCTTAAATTTTTGTCAACTAAACTTAATTGATCGCCTAGGCCGCTTGCTTGTCTAACAGGCTAAGTTCTTTAAGCGCATCATAAATCTTTTCTGCAACCCCAAGCGCTGAGGGTGGGTTTTGCCCAGTCACCAGTTGACCGTCACGGACAGAACACGTCTCGAAAATACCAGCATTTTCAAAACGGCCACCTAGTTCTTTTAACCGTGTTTCCAGCAAGAACGGCATATCACCGTCTTTTTCGATATGCTTTTCCTCCGCATCCGTAAAACAATTTACGGTACGCCCCTTAACAATCGGATCACCGTTTTGGTCTGTCACTTTTACAAGTCCCGCAGGGCCGTGGCAGACAGCACCGACAGGTTTTCCTTGTGCCCAAAACATCTCCAGTAATGTTTTGAGATTATCATCATCAGGCAAATCCCACATCGTGCCATGGCCGCCTGGCAAGTAAACGCCGATATAATCATCTGCGGAAACTTGAGATGTTTTTTTAGCATTATGAAGCTTATTTAGCGCTGATTTATCTTCTTTAAACTCAACAACGGATTGCGCATCTGTTTCTATTGAGCCTGGGTCTAATGGTGTTTCTCCGCCATCTCTAGAAGCAAAGTCGACATCAAGACCTCTTTCTTTAAAATAATAATATGGCGTCGTCATTTCTTCATAATGCATACCTGTCGGCTCACCTGTCGTACCGAATTTGTCTGTCGATGTTACAACGAATAAAATCTTCTGTGTCATATCTTTCTCCTTATCTTGGGCGTTATTTGTTTATAGAGATAGCGCGATCTGATAAAAATCAAGGACTATTTGTTCACTTTTTGTTCTTGACTCTTATTATGGCTATCCGTTAAAATAAGAGCAATTCAAACACGTAAATAAGGTTTAAAAACAATGAGCGTATCACCGCCCATAGTAGATTGGTTATTCCTTGATCTGAACAGCTATTTCGCTTCAGTTGAGCAACAAGAATGTCCTGACTTGCGCGGAGAGCCTATCGCCATTGTGCCGATGCCGACCGATGCGACTTGCGCAATAGCGGCCTCATATGAAGCCAAAGCCTATGGCATAAAAACCGGCACAAAGATTTATGATGCCAAACGCATGTGCCCACGCCTCAAATGCGTGCTCGCACGGCACGATATTTATGTCGATTACCATGACCGCATTTTAAGCGAATTTTCTCGCCATGCACCTATTACAAAAGTTTGGTCCATTGATGAATGGTCATGCAAGCTCCCGCCCAATAAACGCTCCCTGCCCGAAGCTATTGCTTTAGCTAAACGGATAAAACAAGGCATATGGGATAATGTCGGCAAACATATCAACTGCTCAATCGGCTTGGCGGGAAGCGGCCTGCTGGCAAAAATAGCCACAGATATCGAAAAACCAGACGGACTTGTTGCCCTACCCACCGAGAGCTTGCCCGGACGCCTAACAGAACTGAAGCTCAGCGACATTCCCGGCATTGGCATTAATATGGAGAAACGCCTGAACCGCGCAGGTATATGGACCGTAGAGCAATTTTGGCATACCTCACCTAAACAAGCGCGGAAACTTTGGGGATCTGTCGGCGGTGAGCGGTTTTGGTATCAACTTCATGGCCATGAAATTCCTGAGCAAAAAACTAATACCAGTATGGTTGGCCATTCACGTATGCTTGACCCTGATTTACGTATCCCTGAAAAAGCCAAAGGTATTGCCAAACGCCTAACGATCAAGGCTGCACAGCGCCTACGCCGTAAAAGATTCTACGCCACACGCTTTTCCTTGAGTGTTCGCACGACAGATAAACGTCACTGGGCACAAGAAATACACGGCCAGCCCGTCGATGACAGCGTTACCTACCTACATTATCTGGATACGCTTTGGAGCGCGATGATGTATGAGCTACACCCCTATCTGCTGCTCAAAGTTTCCATCACTATGTATGGCCTCAAAAAGCCAAGCGAGATGAGTTACGATTTATTTGAACACGCCTTTAGCGCCGTGCAAGAACAAAAGAAACATCACACAGCCCTATCTAATACAATTGAATCCCTTAATAAGCGCTTTGGTATGGATACAATCAATTTTGGCGTGCCGCCGAAAACCATTGCTGGCTATGTCGGCACTAAAATAGCGTTCTCGCGCGTACCTGACAAAGAAGAGTTTAGAGAATAACAAAAAGCTGTTATAAGCTTTGGCTATGATTAAACTCAGACCGCATCACCTACTGTGTATTTTGACGTATGTTGGTAAAGGCTATAGTAAGCCTTTCACCGAAAATTTCGATGCAATCTGCGAGCGGATCAATCAAGGTGAACGCAATGTCGAAATTATAAAAGGGCCGGACGATGTCTGCGCGCCAAGACTATGCGATCCTGAAGACACAAAATGCCATTGCTATGATCAGGACATCACAGACAGCGATGCAAAAGCGCTTAATGACCTTAATCTTAATTACGGCGACACGTTGATTTTATCACCTGAAAAGATAACTGAATTACGAGAAGGATTTGCGCAAAAAACCATACGAAAGGCTTGCATAGACTGCCAATGGTATGGTTTATGTACGGATGTGGCAAACAGCGATTACAAGGACGTAAAATTAAAGTCATGAGCAATAAAAAACTTCATATTATTGGCGGCGGTCTCGCCGGATCAGAAGCAGCATGGCAAGCGGCACAGATGGGCGTTGATGTTGTTTTGCACGAAATGCGCCCTGTTCAAAAAACAAATGCGCATAAAACAGAGCAACTCGCCGAGCTCGTTTGCTCAAACTCTTTCCGCTCTGACGATAAATATTACAATGCGGTTGGCCTTCTGCACGAAGAAATGCGCCAATGCGGTTCACTCATATTGCGCGAAGGCGACAAAGCAGCCGTTCCCGCTGGCGGCGCTCTGGCTGTTGACCGTGAGATATTCTCTGGCGCTGTCACCAAAGCACTGGAAGAGCATCCGCGCATTACTATTGTTCGTGAGGAAATTGCTGGCCTGCCGCCCGAAGACTGGGAACATGTTATCATCGCTACAGGCCCATTAACATCTGACCCTCTGGCCAAAGCAATACAAGAATTAACAGGGGAAGATGAACTCTCTTTCTTTGATGCCCTTGCCCCTATTGTTCATACAGACAGCATCAATTTCGATAAGGCATGGTATCAATCACGCTATGACAAGGAAGGCCCTGCAGGCACAGGTAAAGATTATATCAACTGCGCTATGAACAAAGAAGAGTATGAAAATTTTGTACAAGCCCTTCTCGATGCACCTAAAACTGAATTCAAAGAATGGGAAGCAACAAGCCATTATTTTGAAGGCTGTATGCCTATTGAAGTTATGGCCGAACGCGGCCCTGAAACATTGCGCTATGGCCCGATGAAGCCTGTCGGTCTGACTAACCCTCATGCCGAAGAAAAACCATACGCCGTTGTTCAGCTTCGCCAAGATAATAAAATGGCGACCCTCTACAATATTGTCGGCTTTCAGACAAAAATGAAATACGGCGCCCAAACAGAAGTTTTCCGCACGATCCCTGGATTGGAAGATGCTGTATTCGCGCGCTTAGGCGGTCTACATAGAAACACATTTATCAATTCTCCTAAGTTATTAGATGAAAATCTTAAACTAAAAGCTCAGCCACGCCTGCGCTTTGCAGGACAAGTTACAGGCTGTGAAGGATATGTTGAAAGCGCCTCTGTTGGCCTCATGGCCGGGCGTTTTGCGGCGGCAGAAATTTTAGGGCATGATATAAACATGCCGCCGAAGACAACCGCCTTGGGCTCCCTACTCAACCACATTACCGAAGGTGCAAATGCCGAGACATTCCAACCTATGAACATCAATTTCGGCCTCTTCCCTGAAATGGACGTTCGTAATGAGCGCGGCAAACGTGTCAAAGGTAAAGAGCGCAAAAAGGCTGTTGCCGAGCGTGCATTACACGATTTAGAAAACTGGATTAATGAGCAAAACAGAAGAAAAGCCGCTTAATCAGCCGCTGATCATTTTTATTCATGGCATTCACGGCTATCTCGACTGGGATATCCCTGCGCTCTTATATAAAAACCACGGCTATGACACAGCCATTTTTCGTTACAGCCCGATGGGCAACACTATCGAAGAAATCTCTGAAAACTTTGCTCAATTTTACCGTGACAAAAGTACAGATCATGACGAGATTAATATCATTGCGCACTCTATGGGCGGGCTCGTTGCTCATGATTTTCTGATGAAAGAAAAACCAAAGAATTTGGGCCGCGCTGTTTATCTCGCTACGCCATTTGGGGGCTCCCAAAATGCTGATTTTTATCAGCATTATTTGGAGGGTTTATTCAAACTAACTTCGGGGGAAAGTGGATATCAACTCACCCGCGCCTACCGTGAAGAAAATCCTATTGAACAGCCAGACTACCCACTCGCTATTATTACAGGCGATGATGCAGGGCCGCTTTATTTTTGGAATCGTAAGATCATGAATGAAGAACGCGATGGCCCAGATGATGGATTGGTCCCTGTTAGCAGTGCGACAGCCGTAGACACTGATCACGTTTGTATTGTCTCAAGTAGTCACAATTTTATCCTCTACAACAGCGCAGCCCGCAAGCAAGCCCTACACTTTATCCGCCAAGGAAGTTTCCAAAAAAATCTAAAAGGTTGCCGCTTTCCAAAGCCTTAATTCCTTTAACATCGGCGGCAACGTTAAACGATAATCCAGAAGATCATATCCTAAACGCTCTATCTGCTTTAGGTATATCAAGGCTAATCCGTTATATGCCTTAAAGAATTTAGTATCAAAGCTTGGCGCATCAGGTAGTTTTTCGATAATTTTTTGTACAATATTTTCTAACCCCATCAGATTTTTTAGTTCATAAATTTGCGCCTCACTCAGCCCCACTTCCTCCATAGCATCTTGCGGTAGATAACAACGATGCTGATGTGCATGCGCAACAAGACTACGCAAATTGCCCGCAATACTATAGCGAATAGCTAAGTTTTTCAGCGAAGATTCTTCTTCCATACCGATAATTTGATCGCATAACTTCAAAAGCGGCGTATGAGTGAAATCACAATAATTGAACAGGCCGTCTATATTTCCCGGCACGACATCTTCCAAATCAAACTCACGCCCATAGGTCATATCTTCAAATAGCTTAAGCGGTAAATCGTAGCGCTCAATCGCGTCCCTTACCCCCAAGAGTACTGGGTGATCACGGCAAGTGCCTTCATATATTTCTTGTACACCCTCGCGCCACCATAGCAAACGCATCAAACCAAGGGAGGTTTCCGTCACAACTTCACGGGTCTTTGCTATTTCCGCATTAAAGGCAAATAACGCCCATAAAGCGCCGCGATGTTCGGGCGGCGCAAAAAGACTTAAGACGTATCTGTCTTTGTCTTCGCCGCGGATATAATCAGCGCAATATGTTGATATTTCTTGTAAATTCATTGGTGGCTTCTGACTCCTGCCCTTGCTTTCATCTGAAATCCGTATAGGTTAAGTGTATAAGAATAACAGGATATAGCATAGGAGTAATACCAATGACATTTGAATTACCTAAATTGAATTTTGACCCAGCGGCACTTGAGCCTCACATTTCACAAGAAACTTTTGAATACCACCACGGCAAACACCACCTTGCCTATATTAATAAAACAAATGAATTGGTTTCTGGTACAGAACTAGAAGGCAAGTCACTTGAAGAAGTGATTATGACCGCTAACAGCAAGGGCGACCAAGGATTGTTTAACCAATCAGCACAAATCTGGAACCACAGCTTCTACTGGGAATGCATGTCTCCTAATGGTGGCGGCGACAAACTCCCAGACGCTTTAGCAAAGAAAATCGATGAAGATTTGGGCGGTCTAGAAGCTTTTAAGAAAGATTTTGCAAATGCTTGTGCGACACAATTTGGCTCTGGCTGGGGCTGGCTTGTGATGGACAACGAGACAGGCAAGCTTGAGGTCATCAAGACAGCGAATGCAGACCTGCCAATGACAATGAACAAGACAGCACTCTTAACATGTGATGTTTGGGAGCATGCTTATTATATTGACTACCGCAATGCTCGTCCGAAATATGTCGAGACCTTCCTTGAGAAAGTTGTAAACTGGGATTTCGTTGGCGCCCAATTAGAATCTGGCCCAAAGAAAATTGCCGCATAAATTAACATAATAAATATTTTATTATATGATGCCTCTACATTATATTATGTAGGGGCATTTTTTATGAGATTACTACCTGATTTTAAAGCCGCGATTAAAGCGGGTTTTGACACATTAAGCGACCCAAATCGCTCTTTAGCAGATAAACACATGGCAGGCCTTATGCTTGTTGTTGGTTCAGTTGGCTCACTTGCGGCACTGGCTGGTGCAATGATGTTTTTCAGCCCTGCAATGCCTCTTATGACTAAAGCAATCATGACAGGTATTGGTGCTGGCATGACGATATTGGCAGCAAAAACACTACTGGACAATCAAGGCCCTACACCGCCCCACGCATAATAATCAGCGCAAAAACAGCAAAACGCCGATTGACCGCCCTTCTGTCATAAGCACATTATAAGTGCGGCAGGCCGCCCCTGTTGTCATCGTTTCAGTGGAAATATTCTTAGATCGGAACTGTTCTTTTATATCTTTGGGCAGGAATTTTTGCTCTTCCCCTGTACCGATAATAAGCACTTCCACATCTTCCATCCCCTTTAAGGCCGAAAGATCAAGGGCATTAAAGTCTTCTAATTCTACTAAATAAACCTCATCAGGTTTAACTAAAATCGCCTGAGTGTATACCTGCCCCGAAACGCGGAAGCCTTTATCCGAATAGCTTTGGATAATTTTAGCATCGGCGCTGATACGTGGGGTTACGTCCATATATTTGAGATAAGGATCAGCCTATTATTGTGTAGGCTTTTCTTCGATATCCTTCTTGGCATAGTATCTCGCACAGGCTTTTTTAAGCTCGTCGATCAAGACCATACCTTTTTGTCCAATCGGGCCTGACATCTTACTCTTAATAATAAGCATCAATGTCTTACGGTGAGCATCCACAATCGCAATAACGTCATTATCTGGCGTCTCAACGGACTCCAAAAAGTTAAGCATAATATTCGCCAGTTCAGTCACAAGCGGGTAACCGAACATCTGCGCATTCGCCTTTAGATCCATTACAGGCTTAACCATACTCTGCAGAGCCGCTGTCCGCTCATCTCCTGCCGTTCCCTGACAGTGCTTTACACCATCGGCCAAAGCATCCAGAAATTCTGCCGCCATTGGCTCGAAATCAACTTCATTGTTTTCGATCATATTTTGGCTTGCCTCAACGCGTGTAGCGGCGATATCCCCTGTGCCCACCTTCTCTTTCAGGTTTTTATTGGCTTTAATAATTTTAACGTCGGATTGGCTCATTGTTTCTTTTCCTTTTTTATTCGTTACCAATCAAGTGCCTTCAGCTTGTCTTCTTTACGGCGCTTTGGACCATTGTAATTCTTATCAACTTTTCTACGGCGGTCAGGACCAAAAAAGTCTGCGGTGCTAACGAAGTCGCGCGGATGGTTTATCACATGCTCAATACGCTTCGCTACGTCTGTTGCCTTAAAAGGTTTGATAAGAAATTCTGTTACCCCTGCATCCCGGGCAATTTTAACACGTTCTAAGGAGTTATATCCGGTGATCACAATAATAGGGATAAAAGGGTCAGGACTTTCCGGATCTTTCCGGATCATTTTTGTGACCTCAAGCCCGTCCATTTCAGGCATCTGCCAGTCTAAAATAACAATATCAGGCTCATTTTCCTGCATTAATTCAAAGACACGGCTTCCGCCGGAGGCTGTAAAAACACGACCTATCCCTAAATTGTCCAACACTGATGCAATAAGCTCACGCATATTATTATTATCTTCCACAACAAGTATGCGTAGCCTTTGTAACTGTAATGCCATAGCTCAATAATTTTCCTGTTTATACATAAACCCCATAGCTTATGAATCTGATTAGAATGATATAAAAATTACAGGAAAAATACTAGATCAGTTTTTACACACCATACCACGCTTAACCTACCGGCAAAGTATAGAGCCTAAGCGTTAATTTTACGTAAACCAATATAGTTTAAGAATGTTCCTGCAACGAAAGTGGATGAATACGTCCCTACAACAACACCGAAGATAAGAGCTGATATAAAGCCGCGTAGGACTTCCCCACCAAACCAATACAAAGCGATAAGCGCAAGCAATGTTGTGAAGGAGGTTAAAAGTGTTCGCGCAAGCATCTGATTAACCGATAAATTTAAAAGATCGGCAAAATTCATTTTCTTAAACTTACGCAAGTTCTCACGAACGCGGTCAAATACAACAACAGTATCGTTAATAGAATAGCCGGCAATCGTTAGAACCGCCGCAACTGTCGCCAGATTAAACTCTAAGCCCGTTACCGCAAAGAAGCCTACCGTGATCACAGCATCATGGATCAACGCAATCACCGCTGCCAAACCGAACTGCCATTCAAATCGGAAAGAGACATAAATCAAAATACCGCCCAGAGAGAACAAAACCGCGTAAATACCGGCCTTAATAAGTTCTCCACCTACTTGCGGTCCTACGAACTCCGTCCGGCGATATTCCACAGCTTCCTCACCATGCAATTCGTTTAAAACATTACGCACACCTTCAACAGCAACCATTTGTTCATCTACGCCGCCAGGTTGTTCAGGAATACGAATAAGTAGCTCTTCCGGTTCTCCAAACTCCTGCAATGATATGTTTCCGTATGGTAAATTAGCGAATTTCGAACGTAAACCACTCATATCTGGCGCTTCATCAAGACGAACTTCAACAAGCGTCCCACCCGTAAAGTCAATCCCAAGGTGCAGACCTTTGGTCATCATGAAGCCTATAGATCCGACGAACATAATGGCAGACAGTGCGAAAGCCATAAAACGCATCGCGAAAAAATTAACATGTGTTCCATCAGGAATAATACGCAATGTTTTTATCATATCGGCAACTCCAATGGCTTTTTCGTTTTCACCCAATGCGCCACCATCAATCGCGTTACCATGATCGCCGAGAACATAGACGTCACAATACCGATAGCCAGCGTTACAGCAAAGCCTTTAATTGGCCCTGTCCCAAATGAGTACAGCAACACAGCCGCAATCAATGTCGTTACATTCGCATCGACAATGGTGGACATAGCTTGCTGATAGCCAGAATCCACCGAGGCAATCAAAGAGCGGCCATTTTTAAACTCTTCCCGAATACGTTCAAAGATTAGTACATTCGCATCTACAGCCATACCAATTGTCAAAACAATCCCCGCAATCCCCGGCAATGTCAGCGTTGCCTGCAAAGAAGACAAAGCCGCAAAAATCAGACAGATATTGATTAACAGTGCCCCATTGGCATAAACACCAAAACGGCCATAGCTGAGAAACATAAAGAAAAGCACAAACACAACAGCCACCATCGCAGCATTTTGTCCTGCCTCAACAGAATCAGCGCCAAGGCTTGGGCCTACTGTGCGCTCCTCCACAACTTTAAGCGGCGCAGGTAAAGCTCCGGCCCTAAGTAAGAGTGACAAATCATTCGCTTCTTCGACTGTAAAGCTACCAGAAATCACCGCCGCCCCGCCGCAAATCGGCTCTCTAAATACAGGCGAGCTAATCACTTCCCCATCCAAAACGATAGCGAAGAGACGCCCTACATTTGCTGAGGATGTTTCACAGAATTTCTTCGCACCGATACCGTTTAGGCGGAAACTCACAACTGGTTGCCCTTGTTGAAAGCTCGGCGTTGCATTCGTGAGCATGTCTCCCGTAATCGTCGGGCGAGCTACAATGCCAACATCGAGCCCCTGACGTTCCTGATGCGGAAGCAATCTTGTGCCGGGTCTTGGTCTGCCAAGCTGTGTTGTTTCATCGTCCACAAGGTGAAAACTCAATTTCGCTGTACGGCCTAAAAGCTCTTTAATCCGTGCAGGATCTTCAAGTCCGGGCAATTGCAACACAATACGGCTATCGCCTTGTCTGGAAATAGACGGTTCTTTTGTGCCTGTCTCATCAACGCGGCGACGCACGATTTCAATAGATTGAGAAACGGTTTGGCGCTTAATTTCGTCCAAAGCCGTGTCATCGTATTTCACTGTGATTTTCCCCGCATCCTCAGTGACAATAACGCCATCCTCAACGCCGCGGATTTCTTTCAAGGCTTTTTTCAACTCTGTATTATCACGAAGGCTTAGACGCACACCATTATCAATATGGGCAAAGCCTGTATAGCGAATACGCTCATCTCGTAAAGATTTTTTCACCCCATCGCCGAGTGAGTCAATGCGCTCCTTAATGACCGTATTTACATCAACATCAAGAAGAAGGTGCGATCCACCTTGCAGATCAAGACCAAGATTAACCGTTTTCCCCGGCATAAAGCTTGGCAGATTTTCTTGCATCCACGCACCGCCAACAATATTGGGAAGTGCATAGAGCACTCCCCATATTGATACGATAAAAATCAGAATAATTTTCCAGCGTGGAAAATGGATCATCGGATAAAATCCTTACTTCTTTTTCGCCGCTGTCTTTTTAGCAGCCGTTTTCTTAGCCGGTGCTTTTTTAGTAGCAGGCTTCTTAGCCGCCGCTTTTTTCGCAGGCGCTTTCTTTGTTGCTGAAGCCGTTTTCTTTGCCGCAGTTTTCTTTGCAGGTGCTTTCTTCGCCGCTGGCTTAGCTTCAGTTGTTTTTGGCGCGTCAGACTTATCTAGTTTTTGCTGGATACTGTAGCGCATCGCTTTAACTGTAAGACCTTTACCAAGTTCGATTTCAACTTCACGCTCATCAACGATTTTAGAAACCGTACCGATAAAGCCTGCCGCTGTTAGCACTGTGTCCCCTTTTTTCAATGAATCGAGCATGGCGCGTGTTTCTTTCATACGCTTGCTTTGCGGGCGAATCATCAGGAAGTAGAATAGAATGAACAGAACTAGAATAAGACCTAGATTGAATACTGTAGGGTCCATCGTCGCCGCTTCACCAGCAGTACCGAGTTCTTGAGCATGAGCTTGATTAATTAACATTATTTATATCCTCAACATATGTTTAAAAGTTATTTCAACAGCCAATATAAATATCACTTACCGAAACGCAAGGACAATCCCCTATTTTTGCCCACAAGAAAATGCGGCGTACCAAATGATGTATCAGAAAAACAACAGATTATAGATATTTTTGAGGATTGAGCGCTTTTGTACCGCGGCGAATTTCAAAATGCAGTTGCGGTGTATCAACATTACCAGTCATACCTGCCTGACCTATCGCCTGTCCTTTTTGGACCACCTGTCCTTTTGTCACTGAAATCTTATCCAAATGACCATACGCACTCATATAACGATCTTCATGGCGTAACAAAATCAAATTACCAAATCCTTGTATCTGGTCACCCACATAAGCCACTACCCCATTTTGCGCAGCTTTTACAGGTTCTCCTTTACGCGCGGCAATATTGATACCATCATTATGCAAGCCATCGGCTTTCGGCCCATAAGAAGAGAGTACTTTGCCGCGCACAGGCCATGCAAACGGACCATTAGACGGCGGCGGCGCAACCTGCACTGATTTTGGCACAGGCTTTGATGCCGCGCTAGGTTTAGGCGTTGCCTTAGAAACAGGCGTCGATGCAACACGTGTATTCCCTGTCGTGTTCATTTCTCCACCATCAGGAATACGCAAAACATCACCGGGATAAATTTTATACGGCGCTCTTAAATTATTCGTTCGCGATAAACGGCTCATATCAACACCAAAGGCACGCGATATTGTATATAAGGAATCGCCACGTCTTACCGTGTAGGTATTTGGTGGTGGTAAGATCAGTCTTTCATACAGATTAATAATATACGGCGCGCTTAAATCATTTTTATTAATAAGCGCACGCATAGAAACCTTGTAACGATTGGCAATACTATGAACCGTATCCCCTTTTTGTACGACATGAATGCCAGCACTGTCTTTGGCATGAGTGCCGTAATTCAGGACAGGAGCCGGTGTGTTGCTTTTACCGCAGGCTGTAAGCGCTAACGCACAAAATATAGCTGTAGAGATGGGCCGGAATAGGCGCATTATACAGCCATCTCCATAAGTTCAGGATCACGTGTAGCCAGCGCTTCTTCCTCGCTATCTCTGGCAATATCAGGCAATAAAGGCACAAAACGCACAGAAAAGAGCTTTTCTTTTGTGCATTCTCCGTCAGGACGCTTTGTAAAACGATAGAGCCATTGATCCCCTGGTTCACCCACAGGGATAACAAGATGCCCCCCCTCTTTAATCTGACTAAGCAGTTCATATGGGGCTTCGCGTCTGGCAGCGGCGGTACAAATAATACGGTCAAAAGGTGCTTGTGCTGGCCAGCCTTTCATCCCATCACCGAGCAAGGTTGTGATATTGCGTACGCGCAATTCATCCATCGTTCTGTTCGCATTTTCAAAAAGTGGTCTATGTCTTTCTATTGTATAAACACGGCGACATAGATGCGATAGTACCGTTGCCTGATAGCCGCACCCTGTGCCAATTTCTAAAACCTTATGCATCGGATCCAATTTCAAAGCCTGCGTCATATGCGCTACAACGAGAGGCTGAGATATCGTTTGCCCACGACCAATAGGTAATGCTAAATCCTCATAAGCCTGATCATGAAACATTTCAGGGATAAAAGCTTCTCGCGGTGTAATCTCCAGCGCGCGCAGAACATCCGTGGAGTGGATACCCTTTTCGCGCAAATACATAATCAATCTTATTTTTCGTGTAGCGTCTGCATTCATATCTATGATTCTGTATGATTTGCAGCGCACCCTCAAGTCATTCCCCTCTTTATATTGCACTTATATCAAAAAGACTTTAAATTCAAAGGCATGCGCGGGGTCTACGAGTTCACTACAGCAGAATCCAAAACAGCCTTACTGGTTGATTCCCCTCATAGCGGGCGGATGTACCCTGATGACTTTACTCATATATGCAGTGATTTAGACATGCACGCGGCAGAAGACCGCTATGTAGACTTGTTGCTTGAGAACACGCCCCACCATGGGGCAGATCTTTTATGCGCAACTTTTCCGCGCAGTTACATTGATGTGAACCGTGCCGAAGACGATATAGATCCACTTCTTATCAGTGAACCATGGCCTTATGACTACGCCCCTTCCCAGCGCGCACGAAATGGTATTGGCCTTATCAGGCGTTTATTGCGCAAAGATATGCCTTTATATGATGAACCGCTATCTATTACCGCTATTCAAAACCGCATTGAACAATATTACCGCCCTTATCATGAAAAGATCGAAACCGTCTTGAAGGATAAAAAGAAAACATTCGACCACGCCTACTTTATCAATATGCACTCTATGCCTTCTTCTGTCACAAACCATGATTTTGTTTTAGGCACAAGACATCAAAAAAGTTGTGGCCCTGATTTTTCTGACGTTATCGCGCAAAGCTTAATGGATATGGGCTATAAGATTGTCTTTAATGCACCCTATCAAGGCGCCGAGATTATCCAGCGCTATGGCCAGCCTTTTGAAAACATACACGCTATTCAAATTGAGATTAATAAGGGGCTATACCTCAACGAGGCAACACAGGAAAAGTCAAAGAACTTTGATGTGCTTAAAAAAGACCTTGAGAAACTGATCCACGAAGTAGCAGAGTGGACAGCAACCTAACCCTGACGTAAAGCGATAGCGGGATGATCTACAGACACTTTAACTTCTCTAGGCGCTCCACCATCATTTTCACCGATAAATAAAGAAGCAAAGAAACTTAGTGCAATATCATATTCTTCGAAAGCACTACCTTTGCGGTGAAATAAAGATACCATTGTGCTTTCTTCTTGATCGACCAGCTCATATCCATCCATTTCAGTCACTGAAATAGGTCGCTGGCTAATATCGTCTTCTCTGAGTGTGATTTCTTTTGTCATGAGCAAAGATTTACGATAACAGACCGCAAAACGCAAGCAAAAATATTATGTCTATTTTTGAGCCTTAAAGGCGAGTGGAAATGTTGCTTGAAGCGCTTCGTCTAGTTCTTCATAGCTAATATCTTTTCCCAGCGCATGCATAGATGTCACCCCATGCTCTTTAATCCCGCACGGCACAATGCCTTCGAAATGAGACAGGTCTGGATTCACATTGATGGATATACCGTGATAACTCACCCATCTTCTGATCCTTATTCCAATTGCGGCAATTTTGCTTTCTGACCCATCAGGCATAACAACCCATATCCCTACACGCCCCTCTCTGCGCTCTCCTTTAATATCAAAACGCGCGAGAGTAAGGATGATCCATTGCTCTAATGACCATATGAAGTGTTTAATATCCGGTGTCCTATATCTCTTCTTCAGATTAAGCATTACATAGGCCACACGTTGCCCTGGCCCATGATAGGTGTGTTCTCCGCCGCGCCCCGTTTGATAAACAGGAAAATCCGCGCCTAATAAATCCTCTTCTTTTGCACTTGTGCCTGCCGTATATATGGGCGGGTGTTCCAAAAGCCAGACGCATTCATCTTCCAAGCCATCGTGAATATCAGCGACATGCCTTTCCATATAGGAAATAGCATCTTCATAATCGACACGATTTTTTGATATTTTGAGCTTCATAATATCTTGCCTTTAGCACAAAGACCTGCTAAATCCAATAACTCTTCTACTAAGCCTATCGGCATGCGGCCATGGCGGAATTGGTAGACGCGCAGCGTTGAGGTCGCTGTGGGAGTTAAATCCCGTGGAAGTTCGAGTCTTCTTGGCCGCACCATTTATTCCCTACATTTTCTATTTGTATAAAAATCCATAAACAGCTTTTATGGCATTGCACCATCTATCTATCTTGCCGATGTAAAATGGTTCTGTTAAGTCATGAAATACAATAATTAAACAGGACTAAGGATTATGGCATCTAAAAAAGATAATGACAGCTTTAAAGAAAGCGCTCTGCAATATCACGCCCAAGGCTCTGCGGGTAAACTATCAATCACCCCAACAAAGCCAATGGCCACACAAAGAGACCTCTCTTTAGCGTATTCTCCGGGCGNTGCCTTCCCATGTGAAGAAATCGCCGCTGATCCACTAAAAGCCCTTGATTACACGGCGCGCGGCAATATGGTTGCTGTTATTACGAATGGTACAGCCGTCCTTGGCCTTGGCGCTATCGGTGCCCTTGCGTCCAAGCCTGTTATGGAAGGGAAATCCGTCCTATTTAAAAAATTCGCTGGCGTTGACTCAATCGACATTGAAGTGAACGAGACAGACATTGATAAATTCTGCGATATTGTTGCCCCGCTTGAGCCAAGCTTCGGCGGCATTAATCTGGAAGACATTAAGGCGCCTGAGTGTTTCGATATCGAGAAGAAACTGCGCGAGCGTATGAACATCCCTGTATTCCATGACGACCAGCATGGAACAGCGATCATCGTTGCCGCCTGCTTTAAAAACTGGCTTGTGCATACCAAGCGTAAGATCAAAGACATTAAGCTTGTATGTTCTGGCGCTGGCGCGGCGGCACTAGCCTGTCTTGACCTCCTTGTTCACGCAGGCCTACCTAAGAAGAACATTACGATCTGTGACCGTGAAGGCGTTGTTTATGAAGGCCGCAATACAGGTATGGATCCATATAAAGAAAAATTTGCCGCGAACACTAAAGCGCGCACCTTAAAAGACGCTATGTCAGGCGCGGATGTTTTCCTTGGCTTGTCAGCCCCTGGTATCGTGAATAAAGCAATGATGAAAACCATGAGCAAAGCGCCGCTTGTGATGGCACTATCAAATCCCGTGCCCGAAATCATGCCTGAGGACGTTTATGATGTTCAGCCTAAAGCTATTGTTTGTACAGGGCGCTCAGACTATCCGAACCAAGTGAACAATGTACTGTGTTTCCCCTACATATTCCGCGGTGCGCTAGATGTCGGCGCAACGGCGATTAACGAAGAAATGAAATTGGCTTGCGTAGAAGCCCTCGCTGAACTTGCCCGACAAGAAGCAACGGCAGAAGTTGCCAGCGTTTATGAAAACGAAGATTTAAGCTTTGGCTCTAACTACCTTATCCCGAAACCTTTTGATCCACGCCTGATTGCTAACATCCCTGTCGCCGTAGCCAAAGCCGCTATGGAAACAGGTGTTGCAACGCGCCCGATTAAAGACTTCAAAGCCTATACCAAGAAGCTTAAAGAATTCTACCTACAATCTAGCCAGACTATGGCGCCAATTTATGCCCGTGCACAAGATAATCCAAAACGTGTTGTCTATGCCGAGGGTGAAGAAGACCGCGTCTTGCGCGCCGTACAGATTGTATTGGATGATCATGTTGCCCAGCCCATACTCGTTGGTCGCCGCCGCGTGATTGAAGGCCGCATTAAGAAGCTAAATTTGCGTCTCGATCCGAACAAAGATGTTACAATTGTTGACCCGGAAGATGACCCAAGATACCGCGAATACTGGGAACTTTACCACTCATTGATGGAACGTAAAGGTGTTACACCCGCCGTTGCCAGAACTGTCTTGCGTACAAACTCAACAGTTATCGCCGCCCTTCTTATGCTCAAAGGCGATGCGGACGCCGTAATTTGCGGTACAGTTGGTGAGTATCACCGCCATCTAAACGAGTTAAAAGACCTTGTTGGCACAAAGGATAATATTGAAACACCAGCGGCAATGATCTCAATGATCACAACCAAAGGCACACTCTTTATTACCGACACACACGCCACTCCAAATCCGACAGCACACCAGCTAACGGAAATGACTCTGCTCGCAGCAGAACAAATCCAGCGTTTTGGTATTGAGCCGCGTGTTGCTCTTGTTTCCCATTCAAACTTCGGACAACGTAACGAAGAAGAATGCATTAAGATGCGCAGCGTCCTTAAAATGGTGAAAGAAAAAGCACCAGACCTGATGATCGATGGCGAGATGCATGCAGACTCTGCCCTATGCCCTAAAATTCGTGCAGAAATCATGCCTAATTCTAAGCTGGAAGGCGTCGCCAATTTGATGGTTATGCCAAACTTCCAGACTGCGAATATTACCTATAATGCTTTGAAGGTTATGACAGACGCAACAACAATTGGCCCGATGCTTTTGGGCATGGCGCGCCCTGTTCACATTCTTACCCAAGCGGCTTCACCGCGCGGTATTGTGAACATGTCAGCAATTGCCAGTCTTGACGCACAAGTCTATGACCTTGAAAAAAATCAACCTGATTTGGATCAATCTCAAGGCTTTAAAATTTTTGGTAGTTAAAGACACTCTAGCTAGCTAAAACGTTGCTTTTTGGCTATAAAAGCGCTACATATGCGTAAGCGGAGGGCTAGCCCATGGCACAAGACAATAAAGACATCAAAGAAGACGAAAAAAACATTGATGACAAATCAATGGAAACCTCTGTTATGGGGATTTCGGATGATCAGATTGATGTCATTCGTGATGCTTTGGAAGAGCGTAACGCGCCTGCTGTCGAGAGCCTCCTTGACGAACTCGCGCCAGCCGATAGCGCAGACCTTCTCGAAAAAATTGACAAGGACGAACGTGACATACTGATCCAGCATTACAGCAACCAGTTTGACGGCGCTGTATTCGTTGAAATGGATGCCGATTTGCGTAAGGCCGTGCTCGAATCCTTGCCTTCTGAGAAAGTAGCACAGTATGTGAATGAACTGGACAGTGATGACTCTTTGGACATCCTGCAAAACCTAGATCCTATTTTCCAAAAAGAAATCCTGCGCAAACTATCAGGCCGAGATCGCGAAGCTATGGTGGAAGGCCTAACCTTCCCTGAGGAAAGTGCTGGACGTTTGATGCAACGCGAATTCATCGCGATACCAGAATTCTGGACCGTCGGCAAAACCATTGATTACTTGCGCGAAGCCGCAGATACCATCCCTGAAGACTTTTCGGATATTTTCGTCATTAGCCCAAGCTATCACGTTACGGGTGAAATTCCGATTAACCGTATCTTACGCTCGAAGCGCTCTGAGAAAATAGCCAACCTTTCTCTTGAGAAACTAAATCGTATTCCGGCAACCATGGACCAGGAAGACGTGGCTTATATCTTTAAGCGTGAAGGCCTTGCTTCTGCCCCTGTTGTTGACGATAACGAACGCTTAATCGGTGTCATTACGATTGACGATATCCTGCACGTTATTGACCAAGAGGCTAAAGAAGACTTACTCCGACTTGGTGGTATTGAGAGAGACGATATTTACCGTGCCGTACTAGACACCACTAAAGCCCGTTTTTCATGGCTTTTCGTTAATTTGATTACCGCTATTTTAGCCTCCATCGTTATTGGCCTTTTCGAAGCGACGATTGAACAAATCGTGGCGCTCGCTGTACTTATGCCTATCGTGGCTTCTATGGGCGGGAATGCCGGCACACAAACACTAACCGTTGCCGTGCGCGCTTTGGCAACAAAAGAACTATCGCGCAGTAACGCGAGCCGTATGATATCGAAAGAACTTATAGTCGGCTTACTCAATGGTATCGTCTTCGCTATTATCATAGGCTCCATCACCTCTCTTTGGTTCGGTAGCTACGTTCTTGGCGGTGTTATCGCCGCGGCGATGGTAGTAAACATGATTACAGCGGCTTTCTTTGGTATTACCATTCCAGTTATCTTAGATCGCATGAATATGGACCCTGCCCTTGCCTCGACAGTTTTCTTAACAACTATGACAGACATTGTTGGCTTTTTCGCCTTCCTTGGCCTTGCCGCCTTAATTTTGATATAACTAGATTCGGGTGATATCGAAGGAGTTCTATGCCAGCCTCTAAACTTATTAGACCAATCATTGATGTCGAAGAATCTTATCTTGAGGCTCTCGCCGAGTTTCACGAAGAAGGCCGCTATTTAAAAAAGAAGATAGACACCATCAGCGAAGACTTCGACACCTATGTTGAGCTTTTGCACCAAGACAAAGGTCATCCTGAGGAACATTTCGATAGCTGGACCGAAGAAGTTCCGCAAACCGTGCTGTGGTTTGTAAAAGATATGGAGTATTTGGGCACACTCAATATTCGCCATCGCCTGAACTGGCACTTAGAAAAATGGGGCGGGCATATCACTTTCGTTATCCGCCCTTCTAAGCGAGGCCTCGGCTTTGGGCGTAAAATATTGCAAAAAGGCCTACCTATTGCCAATGCGCTTGGGCTGGATAGAGCATTATTGACTGTCCCTACCGAGAACGAGAAAGCACAACAGATTGTTGAGTTTTGCGGCGGTGAATTACAAGACACGACCAGCGAAACAGAGAATTTCAAAGCATGCCATCGATACTGGATCGACTGCACATAAGGATCACGCCCACCCATGGCAAAAAAGAAGTCTAAGAAAAAACAGAACAGCAGAAGAAAGAAAGGTTCATCGAAAAAGTCTTTCTCGGTTATTAAGTTCACCATTACCGCAGGGTTATGGGTCTTTTTCTTTGGGCTACTTCTCACGCTTTGGTACGCCAAGGACTTACCTGAAATTACGGCCAATGCAGACTTTGGCAAAAAGACCTCTATTACTTTTCTAGACCGTACAGGCAAAATCATTACTCGTTATGGCGGCTTGCAAGGCGAAACAGTTGCCGTCTTTGATCTTCAACCACACACAGTTCACGCCCTGCTCGCCACTGAAGACCGCCGTTTTTATTACCACCACNGTATTGACCCCATCGGTATTGCTCGGGCTATGGTCGTTAACCTTATGGCTGGACGCACTGTTCAGGGTGGCTCAACACTCACACAACAATTAGCAAAAAACTTGTTTCTGACCCATGAGCGCTCTCTTAAACGAAAAATTCAAGAAACACTTCTAGCCCTTTGGTTAGAAAGAGAATTTACCAAAGACGAAATCCTTACGGCCTATTTAAATCGTGTTTATTTCGGCTCTGGCGCTTACGGCATTGATGCCGCTGCCCGCGTTTACTTTAATAAACCGGCAACCCAGCTTAATTTAGAAGAAAGCGCCCTCATCGCAGGTCTTTTAAAAGCACCGTCCCGTTACTCACCGCGTAACAACCCTTCTCTTGCCAAAGCACGGACAAAAGTGGTTTTAAGCGCTATGGCAGATGCAGGTTATATCCGTAAAGATCAAGCGGAGGCTGAGTTCTCCTTGCCGCCTATGCCCTATATCAAACCAAAAGCAAACTATCTAACAGAACGCTACTTCACAGACTGGTTGATGGATATCGTTCCCAAATATATCGGCACCGTATCTGAGAACATCACGGTTAAAACAACACTGGATCTTGATCTGCAAAAGAAACTGGAAGCACGTATGAATGATATGCTTGCCCAGAACACAGATCGCAATGTCGGACAAGCCGCTATCTTGCTCATCAACCACAAAGGTGAAGTCTTAAGTATGATCGGCGGGAAACGCTATTCTTCCAGCCAATTCAATCGAATTACCCAAGCACAGCGCCAGCCCGGCTCTGCTTTCAAACCATTTATCTACCTCACCGCTTTTCAACAAGGCTGGGATGAAGACAGCCCTATTAAGGACGAAGCTGTGAGCATTGGCGATTACACACCCAAGAATTTTGATGACGAATATCTTGGCGATACAGATATAAAAACAGCCTTCATAAAATCATTAAACACACCTGCCGTTCGCCTTATTCATGCCGTTACACCAGAAAGGGTCATTAACACAGCGCAAAACTTAGGCATCTCTTCACCACTACGTGCAGAAGCTGGCCTTGCCTTGGGCGCATCCGAGGTCAGCCCTCTCGAGATGACCTATGCTTACAACCAGATTTCAAACCGCGGCAAAGGATATGAAATTGTCGGCATTGATGAAATCCTCTCCGCTGATGAAACAGCACTTTATAAAGAAAAAGGCGCAAGCGCACGCTACGGTGATTCCGGTAACTACAAAAAGCTTATCAAGCTGATGGAAGGCGTTGTTGAAGATGGCACAGGCCGTAATGCAAGACTTCCAGTCACGGCGGCGGGTAAAACAGGCACATCACAGAACTACCGCGATGCATGGTTTATCGGCTTTACAGATGATTATGTTGCGACAGTGTGGATGGGTAATGATGACAGCACCCCCATGAAAGGTGTTACTGGTGGCTCTTTACCTGCAAAACTATGGGCACAAGTGATGAATGACACAATGCGCTATGGTAATCAGCATGATCACGACCCTATTNGATCAGGGTTTTTCGAAGGGTTAATAGACGCTCTTACTGGGGGCGACGATGACAATGGCACAAAAAATGACCGCTCCTCATCGTCAAAGGAGCGGTCTAGAACCTATAACCAGTAATCACCTTATATCCGTGGGGGAACAATGGATGACACCAGCCACATGGCTCGGACTTTTGGGTGGTAAACCACTTAACTCTCACATAAAGCGGTAATTCCTTTCTACTAAACCGTTTCGCGTTCTAGCTCTCTGTGGTTATAGCTATGCACAATCACAGGCTTGAAGTATCTGTGTGCCGCAAATGGGTCTTCGCCATGTTTTCTCCAATGCGCGCCAAGACTAATATAATCTTCACTGGCGGCACCAATGGAGTGACCTTCGCGCATAAAAGACTGGTCAATATGCGTCAAGAAGCCTTGTGGAAAGGCTGATCTTGGAGCACGTAAGCCAGCCTCAACCAGCACCTTCGCGACATGTTCATCGCTTGTCACCATCATATCGGCAGTAAAGGATATGGATGATAAAATTTTAATTTCTGCGCGTGAATTCGGTACGCATCTGAGATGACGCATAAATTTTGCGTACACTTCCATCTCAAAATCACTTGCGCCTTCAGGCGGCAGTGGCAATTCAATCGCAGGGTGAGCCGTAATAGATATGTAAGACATGATAGCCTCCTTTGTTATATCTTTTTATAAGACACGGTCTCTTTTCGGACTTGTTTTGCAGAAAAGATCGGTATCCATTTCGTTGTTACCAACGCTCTTCTTCCTCTTAAGTTCAGCATGATTTGAAAGTATTAACAGAATCTGAATCAAACGTTTTTGTTTGGATTCTATCCACAGGCAACGATTTTACAGGAAATATCTAAACAGTCGGAATCGCAGACACAGCAAGGGAGTCAGCGCGTTCATTCTCAGGATGGCCAGCATGGCCTTTGACCCAATGCCAGCGGACATCATGTTTTTGATTGAGCAAATCTAGCTCTTGCCACAAATCTTTATTCTTGATTCGCTGAGGCCAGTTCTTTGCTTTCCAGCCGTGAATCCACTCTGTGATACCCTGCTTCACATAGGTGCTGTCCGTATATAAATCGACTGTAGATTTGCGCTTCAGCGCTTCCAGAGCTTTGATCGCCGCCATAAGCTCCATACGGTTATTCGTGGTTTCAGCCTCACCGCCTGAAATCTCTTTCTCAGTCTGGCCATAGCGCAAAACAGCTCCCCAGCCTCCCGGCCCTGGGTTTCCGCTACATGCGCCATCTGTATAGATTTCAACAACTGACATGCTCAGTATCATAAGGAAATCACACAGATTTGGAAACCGCTTTTAAGCGATACGACGCGCTCTTATTCGAACATCATGAGGAATGGCCACAGAGGCCACGGCGCTTCTTAAATGTGCCTGATCCTCAAATGGTCTCGACGTGACAGCTTGGAAAACACTAAACAATCCACGCGCACCATCGAACTCTTTAAAAATTGGCAAGAATTCATCCTCCGCAGTTAAATCTCTTTGCAATGTATCGCGTAAGTCATCGCGGTATAATGCCGCCACCTTCTCCAATTTTTTACGTTCATCAGTGACATAAGAATATGACCACTCCATATCGCGATCATTACCAGTCCCTAGCCATGTCGCAAAAGCTTCCAGAAACTTTTCTATCGGCTTGTATGAGATTTCATCAATCTTGAGCAAACACATATAATTAGCGACCACCACAGCCAGATCGGCTTCGAGACGTCTGGATTCATCATATTCACGCGCCGCTTCTCTTAATGAAAAAGGATTTAGAGATTCACGGCCAACAGCCTCATANGCNGNCAACAAAGACTCGCGTGTCCCATTGATTTTATCTACGACCCACGCTTTAACACTANTATCATCCATATGACCCACCCTCTTTTTTTATTTATTCATTAGGGATAAATGAACAGAATAAATATGTCAATTATTTGATCTTGAGTAAAGCTTTCTTAAGCATATTGCGGCGGAAAATAACTACGGCGGGGATAAGCCAATCACATGTCATCAAAAAGAATGGGTAAGCAAGCGACATAATTGTTGGCTCCGGCACAGCAAACAGAGTGAAGAAATAGCGTAGCCCTGATAGAAACCAAGAAAAGGCTGGTTCCGTTGACGGATCCTCCCATGTCTTTCGCAAGGTTGGATAGAGCGAGAGAATATCAATAACTGCGACGATCGCTAATGCGGCAAGAGGACTTTGCGTTGCTTGCCACACAGGGATCGCAAATAAAGCGCCGATAAAAGCAACCCAGTCACTGCGGCGTATATTCTTCTTGCCCATAAACAGTGCAACAGTAGAAAAAGTAAAACACCCTGTCGCAACGACAGCAAGCGCCCAAACAGATGGCCCGCCATCCAGTTGATATTGGGCATAAGCACCGATAGATACAATAAGCCCCCATAAAAACCAACTAAACACGTGCGGCTTTGCTTCACCTTTATAGATAGAATAGGCATAGGTGGCATAACGTATAAGGGCAACAGTGATAGCGACACCAGCAAAAAAGCTAGCACGGTCAGCAAAAAAATCAGGCATAAACTTTAGGCTTTCTCAGTAAATATTTTAATACCTAACCCGATTAGCATGACCCCTGTCACGCGGTCAATCCATTTTGAAAATTTAGCCAAAACCGCACGCAATTTTGGTTGCGTTAAGACCACGCTCACCGTTGTAAACCATATACTAGCCAAACCAATAATCGACAGACCATAAATAAACTGCCAGCTTATAGGGGTTTCAGGTGCGATAACTTGTGTAAACAGCGCCAAGAAAAACATGGTTGCCTTCGGATTAAACGCATTGGTTATAAACCCTTCCGCAAAAGCTTTGCCGATAGACTTTTGTTTATTTTGTGCAGACTTAGCCTCTATCGCCCACCCTTTGGACTTAACAGATTTATAGCCAAGCCATAATAAATAAGCGGCACCGATATATTTAATAGCACTAAACAACACTATCGATTGAGAGATAATCAGGCCGATCCCCATAATACAATATGCCATGTGAATAGACAGCCCGCTTCCAATACCAAGCGCTGTCGCGATGCCATGCTTACGACCAAGTCCTAAAGCATTACGCAATACAATTAAAAAATCAGGCCCAGGGGATATCATCGCCACGAAGGAGATCGACATCACGATCATGTAAGAAGTCCAAAAATCCATTATTCATGCATAACACAAATAGGAATAAAAACCAATATTAATTTTTATTAAAACCGTTTGGCTAAGAACACTTTATCGTAATTATCGGCGTATTCTTTTAATCGGCCAATTTCTTTATAACCAACTTTTTTATAAAACTCGGGAGCTTGGAAAGAAACTGTTGCCGTATATATACCTTTCAGCCCCTTCGACTTTGCCTCAGTTTCAATAAGATCAAGAGCCTTAAACCCCCAGCCTGAACGGCGGCAATCAGGATCAACATACGCCAGATCAAGGAACGCCCAGTCGGCTGTTTGTTTAACGATCCAGCCGCCCTTATACGTACCGTTTTCATCTTGAAGGGCAATATAAAATCCGCCATCACGGGTAATGGACTGCGCGTAAGGAGAAGCGCGATTATAGCTATCCAGCCCTTGCTGAACTGCTTTTGCGAAATCCGCGCTTTCCTCTTTAATCACGTTTAAATACATATCTTACTTATTCAAAATCACGTCCATGAATTGCCCAATATCGTCCGAATATCCGAAAGACAAAGACGTATCCAAATGCGTGCCTTCACAGATGGCCGCATCCATATCCCACGCCGGCGCCAAGGCTCCACTGAAATTCCCTAGCGTAATATGCGGGAAATATAAATCGCCGCTACCCGTCGTCGTTTCGATGCCTTCGCGCCTTAAGCTCTCAGCCACATATTCCTGATACTCCACAAGAGCTTTTGATTTACGCACCGTATACCCACAATATAAACGGTCAATATTTTCCCGCGCGGCACTGTAAATATTAAGCACATCTATACTTTCAATCGGACATTCCAGTTTCTCAAACACTTTTTGCGCAATTTGAGCTTGTTCATCACTTATATTTAAATGCGTCAATGTGATATGGGGGATAGATCCTACTCCCAAAATATAACCCGCCTGAATATCGCTTAAATGCCGCTGCGCAAATTCTACAAAATGGACGTTCATTTTATCGTTAAAAGTCAGGGCAATATTATGCGTAATCTTCCTAGGCATCTATACCGCGACCTCCTGTGTCTCGTTATCCGAGAAATAACGCGTTACTTTCCATGGAAATTTTTCGTTATCGATAGGCTCAAAATAATGAAGCTCACAATTGCCAGACTTCCATAGCGGTAGATCATACATTCTTGCAATAGCGCGAAATAAGCCGCCATGTGCCACAATCATCGGCGTATCTGGGTATGTATCAAGAACATGTGAGATTGATTTTTGGATGCGCAATGTGAAATCAGCAAAGCTCTCACCATTAGGCGGTGTCTCTCCACGTTTAAGCACAATCTCAAACGCTTCTTCAGCCTTCATACCAATCATATCGCCAAAATCATGTTCGTCTAAGTCTGGCTCAATATGAATATCCAGATCGAGATTTTCATTCACGCATTCGGCTGTGATTTTTGTGCGGGAACGGTCTGAACGTACCAAACAGCTTGGCCTTGGCGATACTTTATGCGCCCATGCACCAACCTCTTTCGCTTGCGCAATCCCTTTTTCGGTAATTTCAGGATCAGCCCCGCCGCCTATGAGGTGCTCGGCATTCACCACTGTCTCGCCATGACGGATGAGATAAAACGGTTTCGCTGGGAGAATGGACATTCCTATATCCTATTGGTGGTAAGGCCTGATGCCTCGTGCACCAAGAGTTGTTTTATTCAATATACGTTGCTCGGTAGCACCTAATATCGCATCAATCTTTGGATGGCTATATATCTGCGCCAGCTTCTTATCCGACTGGATACGTGGCCAAGATAGCCCCGAAGTTAGCACCATCATACCAAATGGCGCAATCACTTGCCACGGCACATCCTTTGATACAGGCATAAGACCAGAAACCACAACGAGAACAGTAGCTAATGTTGCTAAGCCTGATATTGTAAAGAGCGTATTAAATACTTTGCGATTAGCCGAATGGAAACGAAAAATATTTGCCAGCCTTCTATCACCCGTCCCTTTAAGAACATCTTTTGATGTGATTTTAGGTAACAACTGTTCTTTTGTCGCTCTATTCATCTGACTTTGGTTCTTCTGGCATTTTCACTGCCTCAGACGGCAATTCAGAATTTTCTGTTTCTGCCTCAATCGCCATGACATCATCTTCATCTTCGTCTTCAACAATGAGCCATGCTACCGACACAACCTTCTCGTCTTTCGCGACATCAAAGAGCTTCACACCTTGTGTAGAGCGACCAGAGATACGAACATTGTGTAAGTATGTACGAATTGTCTTACCTTGGTCTGTAACCAGCATTACCTGATGGTCTTCGGTCACAGGGAAGGTTGCTACAACATCGCCTGTTTTAGCAGAAAGCGCCATGTTAACGACACCTTGGCCGCCGCGACCAATGATACGATATTCATCGACCATTGTCCGTTTACCAAGGCCGTTTTCAGACACGCAAAGAACCTGTTCGTTTTCATTGCCTTTGAGAACAGACATACCAATCACTTCGTCGCCGTCTTTGAGCTTAATACCGCGCACCCCTGTTGAGTTACGGCTGGCAAATACACGGACATCCTCAACTTGGAAACGGATCGCCTTACCTTTCTTAGAAGCAAGAAGAATTGTCTCGCCTTCTTTACAGATCTTCACAGAAACGAGCTTTTCATCATCAGCGAGCTTCATCGCGATCAACCCGTTCGAGCGAATATTATTGAACGCCGATAGCGGGTTACGGCGCACCGTTCCATGGCTTGTTGCAAACATCACATCCAGCTTCTCAACAACCTCTTCATCTTCAGGCAAACGCATATATACATTCACATACTCATCTTTTTCGAGCGGAAGCATATTGATAATCGCTTTACCGCGTGATGTCGGCGACCCAAGCGGCAGTTGATATACTTTCAACTTGTGAACAATTCCACGCGATGTGAAGAAAAGAATTGGTGTATGCGTCGATGCAACAAACATCTCTGTCACAAAGTCCTCTTCTTTCATATTCGCTGAGTTACGGCCTTTTCCGCCGCGGCGCTGTGCACGATATGTATCCAGCGGCACACGCTTCACATAGCCATCATTCGAGATTGTTACCACCATATCCTCACGTTGGATCAAATCTTCGATATCTTGTTCGAATTCAGAATCTGTAAGCTCTGTACGGCGCGGCACAGCATATTTTTCTTTAACCTCAGCCAGCTCATCTTTAAGCAGACCAAGACGCTTCGGACGGTTTGCCAAAATTTCAAGATATTCAGCAATAGCGGCTGTAATTTCTTTCAAATCATCACCAATCTTATCGCGCTCAAGACCTGTTAAGCGGTGCAAACGCAAATCAAGAATGGCTTTGGCTTGTGCCTCTGACATTTGGTACGTACCGTCGTCGTGAAGCGGATATTCCGGATCATCAACAAGCTCAATCATCGGCGCAATATCATGCGCCGTCCAGCGTTTCGCCAAAAGCTTTTCTTTCGCCTCTGCCGGATTTGGTGCATTACGTATCAGCGCAATGACTTCATCAATATTGGCAACAGCCACACCCAAACCACATAAGATATGGGCTTTATCACGGGCTTTGTTTAGCTCATAAATCGTACGGCGCGTAATGACTTCTTCGCGGAAAGTTACGAAAGCATCAACCATATCGCGGATTAACATCGTACGCGGTTTACCGTGATCGAGTGCCAGCATGTTACATGCAAAGCTTGTTTGAAGTGGTGTATAACGATAAAGCTGATTGAGAATCACATCGCCCTGAACATCTTTTTTCAGTTCGATAACGATACGAACGCCATCGCGGTCCGATTCATCACGCACTTCTGACATGCCTTCAATCGTTTTCTCACGGCTAAGCATACCGATTTTCTCAAGCAAACTCGCTTTGTTCACTTGATATGGGATCTCGTGCACAACGATACGCTCACGATTACCCTTCATTTCTTCAATAGAAGTCTTCGCCCGCATCATGACAGAGCCATTCCCTGTCGTGTAGGCCTTGTAAATGCCGTTCTTACCAAGAATTTGACCGCCCGTTGGGAAGTCAGGTCCCGGAATATAATGCATCAGATCTTCATTGCTTAATTCTGGATTGTCGACATATGCACAACACGCATCAATAACCTCGCCGAGATTATGAGGCGGAATATTTGTCGCCATACCCACAGCAATACCACCAGCGCCATTGACAAGAAGGTTTGGTACACGAGACGGAAGAACCGTTGGCTCATATAC
Source organism: Micavibrio sp. (assembly GCA_002710775.1). GTDB lineage: Bacteria > Pseudomonadota > Alphaproteobacteria > Micavibrionales > UBA9664 > UBA9664. The sequence goes on from PALX01000007.1 coordinate 38,481, forward strand.
ACTCTCATCATAGTTTGGCTGGAAATCTACCGTATCCTTATCAATATCTTCAAGGATTGCCTCACCAGCTTTTGCTAGACGCGCTTCCGTATAACGCATAGCCGCAGGCGGGTCACCATCCATCGAGCCGAAGTTACCTTGGCCATCAACAACAGGCAGGCTCATCGAGAAATCTTGCGCCATACGAACCATGGCATCGTAAATCGCCGAGTCACCATGCGGGTGATATTTACCCATCACATCCCCGACAATACGGGCCGATTTCTTATAAGGCTTTGATGAATCGTAACCACCATCTTTCATCGCAAATAAAATACGGCGGTGTACCGGCTTCAAACCATCGCGCGCATCAGGAAGCGCACGAGACACGATTACGCTCATCGCATAATCGAGATAGGATTGTTTCATTTCATCTTCTAAGAAGACCGTTGGAAGGCTCGGCCCTTCGGGCGGCGTTTGTTCGTTTTGAGTATCTGTTGTCATGCTTTATATCTTAAGCATTCCAGCGCCTGTGTCACGTGATTTTTATAGGGTTTTCCCCTGTTTTTGGCCTTTTTAATACGGTTTTTTGGGCAATATCATAGCGCCCGGATATTTTGCACGAAAATCAGCGGTTATAGCCTCCATTTCACCTGTCTGGTGCATGTATTTGACCGCATTACCAATCATCTCTTTAAGCTCTTGTTCTTTGATACCAACGGCAAACGAATTACCAAAATGAGCGACAGGCTCTGCCAAAGGTATCTTTTTGAGCTTACGTTCATTATTAGCATTAAAATCTTTGATAAAAATATCATCAGAGAAAATAACATCCGCTTTCCCTGTCGCCACATTCAAAATCACCTCTGACCAATTTGTCATTTGCGGCATTGAGTTGTGTTTAGCTTTCGGAAAGAGTCTATCTGCAACAGATTTACTGTATCCACCATCAATCATCGTAATCGTCACATTCTCGTCATTGATCTCTTCCATTTTTCCTGTAAAGCGATCATCATCTGCACGCGCATAGGCATAAATTGGCTGATAGAATACAATATCAGAAAAAGCGACAAGCTTACCGCGCTTCGGGTCATTCCAAAGCGTTGAACATGAGACATCCACACGTCCGTTGTGAAGAGAAGTGGGTAAATTCCCCCACCCTGTTTCTTCGCCCCAAACCAGTTTCATATCCAACTGCTTCGCCACAGCCTCAGCAATATCAGCCATGACACCCTTAATTTCCCCCGTCACTAAATCTTTCTGTATCCACGGCGCATAAATACCATAGCCGCATCTTATTTCATTGGTGCGCATCACGCGGTCATACGCGCTCTCTTCGGCCATAGCTTGAACAGACACAAAAAGTAAACACAGTGACAAAATTATTCTCATATATCCTCCTTGGACTCTAGTGAACAGTCTACCCCAACAAGCCCGTTTTGTATAAATCATATTGATTGAGCATATTAACAACCAAAATAATCGCGATAATAATCATTGAAACAGATGAGATCAGGCGCAACCAATGCAATAATTGATCACTCAAAAAATTGCGGATAAAGAGCAATGGCAAACAATAACCCGCCACGATCACAATATCCGCACCAATCACAATGCCGTATATCATCGCAATATCAGCCAAAGAAAATTCCATCGCATTAACCATGGCTGGTATCGCAGTCAAAATGAAAATAATGACATAAGGGTTACCAAGTACCAGCAAAAACCCACTTAGCGCATTTTGCACGAGTGTTTTGGCCGACATGTCTTTTGCTTTTTTCTTACTGGCTTTTTTATCTTCACTCAGCTTATCCCTTAAGCCAAAAAATCCCATATTCAGAAAAAGGATCGCTGCCGCAGACTTAATAAAAATAAAGATAAGTCCAAAACTTTTAGGTATTAAAGACATACCGCCAAGCAGAAGAACATACATCAAACCACCTGCAATCATTGATCCAAACCAAAAAGACAGGAGCTCTCGCCACTTCCCATCCAGCGCCAATGATGTATAGGCCAGCATATGCGGGCCAGGTTTTAGCGCTAGAACAATAGACGCACTTAACAAGATCATTGCCGTTTCAAATGTTAATACCATGTCTACACACCTTCTCCCTTAAAGAGGTCTTTGTTTAATATGCCTGTTTGTATTAAATCCCACTGATCAAAAATACTGTAGAGAATATATAAACCTATCGCAATCATAACGACATTCGCTATTTGCTTAATTCGAACGAGAATATCATCATTAATTTTGTGGCTCACGATAAGGATAGGCAAGCAAAATCCTGTTATGATCGTTAAATCCGCCAGCACAGAAACCGTATTAATGAAAATAATATCTGTACCGGAAAAGCTGATTGTATTTAGTAATGCGGGAACAACGGAGAAAACATAGATAATATGATACGGATTACTGGCTGTTAGAAGAAAACCAGACACCCAGTTCTCGGCGGCATCTGCCAACGATATTTCCTTCGCTTTTTCTTGCCCTGCCCTCTTGGCATCACCAACCCCTAGCTTACGAAAGCCTAAAACACCTAAATTGATAAAAATCACCGCCGCAATTAATTTCATCATAAGAAGCGGCACGCTCAGCGATGCCATGTACTGAGAAAAATAATCCAAAGATAGAAGAACGGCACTATACATAGCGATCATTGCCATCGCTGTACCAAGCCAAAAGAAGATCAAGCCGCGCAGATGCCCACTCGCTGATAGCGATATAAAAGCCATCATATAAGGGCCAGGCTTAATCCCGAAAATTAAGTACGTTGAAAATAGAAGGATAGCGGTTTCTAGCGATATCACCATAGACTGCTAATTTTATTCCTTAGAACGGAATATCGTCTTCCATTGGATCTGTCGGAGCCGCCGCCGCTGTTGCCGCTGCCGCACCGCCACCAGAAGCAGCCATTGGCGCGCCTTGAGGTGCAGATTGATATCCACCGCCAGCATTATCACCGCGGCTATCAAGCATCGTTAGCTCACCGCGATATGGACGGAGCACAACTTCAGTTGTGTATTTCTTCTGGCCATCTTGCTCCCATGAGCGTGTTTCAAGCTGACCTTCAATGTAAACTTTTGAGCCTTTACGAAGATAGTTCTCACACACCGTCACAAGACCGGGATTAAAAATAACGACACGATGCCATTCTGTTTTCTCGCGGCGTTCACCTGTATTACGGTCTTTCCAGCTTTCAGATGTTGCTATGGATAAATTACAAACCTTGTCACCGCTTTGCATAGAGCGAACATCAGGGTCTGCCCCCAAATTTCCAATCAGTTGAACTTTATTCAATGAACCAGCCATAGCACTATCCTTTAATCTTTCTCTTAATCTTTAATAATTTGTTATGAACAGCCATAGTTAAGCATCTTGCACATCAGAATAAAAGACATAAAGCAAAAGACATCCACAACATTAACTATGCCATTTTTGTCTATATAAAATGATTGATTTCAACCAGTAAGGCTCATAGTCTTGCGCCTGAACACAAAAAAAAAGAGAAGTACAGAATATGGTTAAGAAAAGCGACTTCAGTGACAAATTTATCTGGGGCAGTGCCATTGCCGCCTATCAAACCGAAGGTGCGCATGATAAAGACGGCAAAGGGGAAAGCATTTGGGACCGTTTTTGCCAACAAGAAGGCGTCATTTGCGATGGCACAGATGGTAAAGTAGCTTGCGACTCCTATCACCTCTATGAAACAGACATTAGACTGATGGCAGAGATGGGACTAAAAAACTTTCGTTTCTCTATATGCTGGCCACGCATTATTCCTGATGGCACAGGCGAGGTAAACGAAAAAGGAATCGATTTTTATAGCCGCTACATTGATACGTTACTTGCCAATGGTATAGAGCCATGGGTTACATTATATCACTGGGACCTGCCACAAGCCCTACAAGACAAAGGTGGCTGGGAAAACCCAGAATGCGTGGAATGGTTTAAATATTACTGCCAAGTCTTTCATGACCATTTTGGAGATCGCGTTAAAAATATAGTTATATTTAACGAACCCTCCATCTCTTCTTTCTTCGGTTACGGGACAGGTTTTCATGCACCTGGCATCAAGTCCGAACAAGCTTATTTAAGAGCCGCACACAATATTAATCGTACAATTCATGATGCGTATTTCTTCCTCAAGTCACTAAAGGCGGATTATCATTTAGGCGCCAGCTATACGACACCGCTCATTAAAACAGCCTTTGATGACCAAAAAGCTGTCGAGATATTTGACAGCTTGTGGAACAGAAATTACCTAGACCCTGTGATGACAGGTGAATATCCAGACGTCTTTAAAGACGCTTTCAAAGAAGCCAACCCAGACACAATCGGCGCAGAATTAAAAACCCCTCTCGATTTTATTGGCTTCCAGTATTACAGCCCTATTTACACAAAAGCGACCAAGGAAAATGATGAATACAGCTTCTTTGGTGTTTGGTTCTCCGAGACACCCGACACTTTTGATAAAACATCTATGGGCTGGGGTATATCGCCAGAAAGTCTTGAGGAATTCATCAATGATTTTCACGCACGCTATGGCAAAGAAATGCCTATTATCGTTACTGAAAATGGATGCGCTTACGAAGACAAAGTGACAGATGGCAAAGTTAATGATGATTTGCGCATTGATTACGTTGAAAAACATCTTGAAATATTTGCCAAATATTCAGACACCGTAAAGGGATATTTCTACTGGTCTCTCCTCGATAATTTCGAGTGGGCAGATGGTTATGGGCCGCGTTTTGGACTCATTCACGTTGACTATGAAAGTTTAGTCCGCACACCCAAAAAAAGCTATTTTTGGTACCGTGATCTCATAAGCGAGTAAATTTGGCCTATTTACAACAATTATGCTTGGCACGAAAGAAAGAGCTGATGTTTGGGGAGAGTATAATGTTCCTTTTTACCAAGACACAAATGGTAATTCGTGCGTGCCTGCCGAGTTGGAAGACATACCGTTCCACAGCACGATGAAAACGAATGATGGCGATGACGTCCTAAAAACAGGCCAGATTAACTGGGATATTATATTCCCTCAGCCCAAAGAACCTGCGGCAAAACTATCTGGCCCAAACAAAGCAAAAGGCCCGCTATAAAAGACAGACAGACTCCAAAATAATCTTTGATATTTAAGGAATATTCTCTATTTTAAGCCTATGCTTAAGAACATTTCGGTGCGCGGTGCGAGGGAACACAACCTTAAAGACATTAATGTCGATATTCCCCGGGACAAATTAACAGTTATTACAGGACTTTCTGGCTCAGGGAAGTCATCCCTTGCCTTTGACACTATATATGCCGAAGGACAGCGCCGTTATGTGGAAAGCCTCTCGGCTTATGCTCGCCAGTTCCTTGAGATGATGCAAAAACCTGATGTTGATTCTATTGAAGGTCTCTCACCAGCCATCTCTATCGAACAAAAAACGACATCAAAGAACCCGCGCTCTATCGTGGGGACAGTCACAGAAATATATGACTATATGCGATTGCTATGGGCACGGATTGGCGTTCCCTATTCTCCCGCAACAGGCAAACCCATCACCAGCCAGACTGTCAGCCAAATGGTCGATCAGATTATGGCGCTAGGCGAAGGCACGAAACTCTACCTCCTCGCCCCCATCGTTCGAGGCCGTAAAGGAGAATACCGCAAAGAATTTGCCGAACTGCAAAAGAAAGGCTTTCAACGCGTCAAAGTTGATGGCGAGCTGTATGAACTTCCAGAGGTCCCTGCTCTTGATAAAAAGATAAAACACGATATCGAAGTCGTTGTTGACCGCTTGATCGTTAAAGACGAGATTCAAGGCCGCCTAGCCGATTCTGTTGAAACAGCGCTACGTCTTGCAGATGGCCTTGTTATTGCCGAAAACGCTAGCTCAGGCGAGCAACATATCTACTCAGAAAAATTCGCCTGCCCCGTCTCAGGATTTACTATCGCCGAAATTGAACCACGGCTTTTTTCTTTTAACTCCCCGCATGGCGCCTGTCCGAATTGCGATGGTTTGGGTAAGAAAATGCATTTCGATCCGGAGCTGGTTGTTCCAGATCCAAAGAAAAGTCTCGCCGATGGCGCTATTGAGCCATGGTCAAAGAGCTTCTCCAGCTTCTACATGCAAACACTGGAAGCCCTTGCCAAACAATACAACTTCTCTGTCAGCAAACCATGGAAAGACCTGCCCGAAAAGGCGCGTGAAATTATTCTATATGGGTCAGGCGATGAAGTCGTGCCTGTGACCTATAAAAGTAAAAATGACAGTACGTGGAAAAGTAACAAACCATTCGAAGGCGTGATTACCTCTCTTGGCCGCCGCATGCTGGAGACGGACAGTAACTCTGTGCGTGATGACTTAACACGCTATCAGACGGCGTCTGATTGTGGTGCTTGCGGTGGATACCGCCTAAAACCTGAAACACTCGCCGTTAAAATTGACGGCAAGCATATTGGTGAGATCACTGACCTTTCCATCGGCCTTGCCTTGAAGTGGTTCGAAGGCTTGGATAATAAAAAGCTGACAGATCAGCAACTACAAATCGCCGAAAAAATCTTAAAAGAAATCAATGAACGCTTGAGCTTTCTTGTTAATGTCGGGCTTGATTATCTCACCCTATCTCGGTCTTCAGCCACACTGTCGGGCGGAGAAAGCCAGCGTATTCGCCTAGCTAGCCAGATTGGCTCTGGGCTAACAGGCGTTCTTTATGTTCTTGATGAACCATCTATCGGCCTACACCAACGCGATAATAACCGCCTGCTCGGCACACTCCAGCGCTTACGCGACCTAGGCAATACAGTCCTCGTTGTCGAGCATGATGAAGACGCCATTCGTACGGCTGACCATTTGATTGATATCGGACCGGGAGCTGGCGTCCATGGCGGTAAAATCATTGCTGAAGGCACTCCTGAAGCTGTCTTCAAAAGTAAAGACAGCCTAACAGCCGCCTATATGCGAGGCGACCAAGAAGTGCCTATTTCTGATAAACGGCGCAAAGGAAACGGTAAGGCGCTAAAAGTCATTGGCGCAAGTGGCAATAACCTTAAAAATGTAACAGGCGAAATCCCGCTCGGTACATTTACATGTGTGACAGGTGTTTCAGGTTCAGGGAAATCAACCTTCACACTGGAAACTTTATATAAAGCCGCCGCGCGTCATTTGATGCGCTCAAAAGAAGTACCTGCACCCTATA
>PALX01000008.1 GCA_002710775.1 Micavibrio sp.
CCTTCACATGAAACTTGCAGTGTGAAAACGCCGTCATATTTAAGCATAGATGATAAGAGTAACGTCAGTGTTACTGTCTCAGCCAATAAATGAGAGACAGGGCGCGGATAGCCATGCGCTTCAATAATTTTGTCCAGCACAGGACCAAGGCGTACTAACCGTCCACGCAGGCTTGAAACCTCTAGTTGGAATGGCTGGATGACATCATCATTCACTACGTCGTTTGCTACATCGGAATCCATTTTAATTATATTCATAACAATACTAACTCTTGCTTTAATTTAGCTCTTAATTTTGTATCCGACATGGAGCATATATTGGCATCCCGCCCAAAGCACAATATTGCAGACAATTAACATGGCTGCGCCAATATATAGATTAGAATCCCCCACACCGAGAAAGCCGTGACGAAAACCATCAATCATGTAAAAGAACGGATTAAACTGAGCCGCTTTTTGCCAAAACGGTGCAATATTCTCGATGCTAAAAAACGTACCGGATAGAAAGGTAAGCGGCGTAATCACAAAATTGGTAAAGGCTGACAAATGGTCAAACTTCTCTGCCCATATACCGCCAATGAAACCAAGAAGGGCTAATAGCGTACATCCTAGAAAAGAAAAAACCATGATCACGGCCAAAGAAGATACAGGAATATGGAGGAAGAACATCAAAACAAAGACAGATAAAAAACCGATAATAAGGCCGCGAATGACAGCGCCTACAACATAACCACTTAGAATCACAAAAGGCGTTAAAGGGGCCATAAGGATGTCACTCAAATTGCTTTGCATCATCTTACTGACAATCAGCGAGGAAGATGAATTAGCAAAAGAATTTTGCGCCATGCCCATCATCACAAGACCCGGCGCTAAAAAGGTGACAAAAGGAAAGCCAAAAACCTCTGCACGTGTACCTGAAAAGACCGTGGTAAAAACAACATAGAATAGGAATGTTGTCATGACCGGTGCTACAATCGTTTGCAGATAAACAGAAAAGAAGCGCGCACACTCCTTTTTAATTAGTGTAGAAAATCCAATAATATTCACGTCTATCCCGCCTTCGCTTTATCATCTTTATCATTTACATTAAGCAGGTCATAATAGACCTGATAACAAGAAAACCATTTTGCCTATAGCCGCCCGCATGTCAAAGAAAATAACCATTAAAAACATTGAAAATATGGGACTGTATTATCTGGACCGATATAGCGCCCCTACACCGCATTTCAAGACAGTCATGCTCAGAAAGATCAAACGGCGATGCGCAAGACAAGACATCCCGTATGAAAGTGAATATGCTGATTTACTCGATCAAGTCATTCTTAAATTCCAAGACTATGGTTATCTTGACGACGCAACATATGCGCGCGCTGTCATCAAATCACAGCTTAATAACGGTGCATCAAAAGCCAAAATTAAATCCAAGCTAATGACCAAAGGCATAGATATCACGCAAATTGATGCCTATTTTAGTGACTATATCGACGAAACAGATTACAGCGCAAAAGACCTCGAAATAGAAGCTGGAATAAGATTTATCAAAAAAAAGCGTATTGGCTGTTATGCGAAAGACACAGTCTATGATCAGGAAAAAGCCTTAAGACAACTCGCCTATGCGGGATATTCTTACCACATGGCAAAACAGCTATTGGAAATGTCGGCAGATGAAGCGGACGCTATTTTGTATCGTTGAACTTCACGACATTCGTTTTCTTCTCATCAGACTTAGATGAATCTTCACTATTCGAAACTTTATTCAGAGCGACGCGCTTTGACGGGAAAACAAGACTAGCAGTCGTACCCTTATTCTCTTTCGATTTAATATCAAGACTACCGCCATGAAGTTTGATCAAAGAATTTACAAGTGTCAGACCAAGACCTGTTCCCGAGTTTGCCCGTGATAACTTAGTATCCAACTGGCCAAAAGGTGAGATGGCTTTTTCGATTTGGTCCGCAGCCATACCGACCCCCGTGTCCTTAACATTCAAACGGCATGAACCATTCTTACGAACATCACAGGAGATCGTTATCTTACCGCCGGCAGGTGTAAACTTAACGGCATTACTTAGTAAATTCATAACCATTTGTTTAATCGCCAGTTCTTCACCAATGATCTTTGGTGTCTCATCACCGAGCATATTTTCTAGCTTAATTGATGATGACTCAAGCTTGGGCACAATAAGGGAACAACATGTCTGCACCACTTTTTCTATATTTACGAGATTTTCATTAAGCTGGCGCTCTCCCGCCTCAATCTTCGAGACGTCAAGAATTTCATTGATAACTTTCAACAAACGGCGGCCACTATTATGAATATCTGCCGCATATTCATTATATTCTTTATGGCCGACAGGACCGAATACTTCATTTTTAATAATCTCAGAAAAACCAATAATAGCATTGAGAGGTGTACGCAATTCATGCGACATATTCGCCAAGAACTCGGACTTCGCACGGTTAGCAATATCCGATTCAAGCTTCGCTTCCTTCAGGGCGATCTCAGCTTCACGGCGTTGCGTGACATCTTCCATGATCCCCTCATAATAATGCATAGCACCATCCTCATCTTTAACCAGATGCGCCGAAACATTGACCCAAATCGTATGGCCGTTCTTGTGTTTCAATGGCACTTCATAATTATTGAAAGCGCCATCTTTTTCTAAAAGATCAGTCAGCTTATATCTACACGAAGAGTCAACATGACACTGCTCCGCAAAGTCTGTAATCGACTGCATCAACTCATAGGGCGTTTCATAGCCGAGCATACTCGCAAGAGCAGGGTTTGCCGAAATAAACTGCCCTTCTGGAGTCATTTGGTAAATTCCGGCAACCGCGTTCTCAATAATGTTTCTGTATTTTCTTTCTGCTTCTGCCAGTGCTTTTTCCGCTTTACGACGTTCTTCAATATCAACAATTGTACCAACGAGACGAATATCTTCGTCTTCACTGGATCTCTCCATCAATGAAAGCGTCGTCTCAACCTCATGGAACTTACCCAGCAATGTTTTAATACGCATAAAAGAACGCTCTGTTCTTTTAGGATTCTTTTTTGCGTTCTCAAACATTTGCTCAATCTTTGTGCGGTCTTTTGGGTGCACCAGATTAAACAATGAGTTACCGATTGTTTTTTTACTCTCAAGGCCAGTAATCGTCTCCCAGCTATCATTCAGGAATACGACATCACCATGCTCGTCGGTTTCCAAAATAACATCATTAACCGAGTTAATGACCTGACGGTATTCAACCTCACTCGCACGCAAAGCCTGAAATAAGTTCTCTTTCTCACCAAATTGCTTGTTGAGTTGAGCGTTTTTCTTGGCCAGCAATTGGTTCATTGAAGTCAGTCTTCTCGACTGTCTTTGGTTATTGAAAACATACAACGCGCCAATAACAGTCAGAACGCCACCAAACATCAGCATCAGATATGGTATAACACCAAGAAAGATACCGCGCGTATCATCTTTCACATTCACACGCAAAAACACCTCACGGCCAAAAAGTTCTTGTGGAAATTCTTGAGAGGTCTCAAAATCAATCGCTTTATAGTCCTCAGCACCATCAAGTTTTGCCATTTTATCACCAGCAATTCTTGTCAAAAGCTCTTTACCGTTCCTGTCCATAACACTAAAACCAGAAACTTCACGCCAGCTTTCAAGATCCGTATCCAGCAAGCGTCCGATATCTGTTTGAATAATTAATATATAATTATAAAGTGCGTCAGATTTAAGTTTTCTCGCTACAACAATGGGCTCAGTTACGTTTTGTTTTTTTGTTTCAATGTTTGATAGAGTTATTGGCGCGATCAACGCTTCACTCTCGTTTAAGACATTTGTGTTATCCATTTCATGCTCTGTCGCTGTCGAAAAGAAGCGTGTTCTGTCCATTGGCAACTCTGTCTTCAATGCCTTTTTAAGTAAACTAGAAGACGAAATTTTATCACCTTGCGCAAATTCGGGTGAAATATGAATGATTTCTTCAAACGGCTCTTCTTTGTCATCCTTTGAGACACGATATAGGGAGACAGCATCAAATAAATCTAGACTATCACCTAGCTTTTGCTCATATCCTTTATTTAAACTTAAGTTATAGCTGTCCAGATTAGTCATCGCGGCAATGGCCTCAACAGCCAGTATCCCGTCTTTAAAACGATCACCTATCATCTCTTGGAAATGGTTTGTAACAACCTCTCTATCTTCTGTTTTCATCTCATTGATAAAAACAGTAAGAATTGCAAAAGCCGTACCTGTCAGGATTAAACCGTTTAGCAAGACCATTAAAAAAGTCATGTTTAGGCCAAGCCAATTTTTTTCTTTTTTGGCTTTTGGCGGAGTCACATCATTCGATGCGTCTCTATGCAAGACTTCTTCTTCTGTCTTCTCCATTTTAAATGCTCGCAAACCCCTATAAATACTCGAACAGCCCGATTGTTTCATAGAAGCGTTAATTCTTTCTAAATATTAACACAAAAAAATGCTTTATAAAATTGAAAGAAAAACGGCCAGATATAAAAGGCGATCAATATCTTTTGTAAATTTGGTGTTATTTGACTTGATTCCGTCAAGCGTTTTGTATTTACTGTGATTTCGAAATGGGTACGTGGCTGAGTGGCTGAAGGCGCTCCCCTGCTAAGGGAGTATAGGGCTAACGTTCTATCGAGGGTTCGAATCCCTCCGTACCCGCCACTTTCTTACAATTATTCATATCCCCTCTTGTTCTATCTACCAGATAGTCCTATTCTTTTTACCATCGGAAATTCAAAGATTTATGAAAGGGATATCTCATGAAACAACCCGTAAGAATTGCAGTCACAGGCGCCGCCGGACAAATTGGCTATGCCCTACTTTTCAGACTCGCTTCAGGCGATATGCTTGGTAAGGATCAACCAGTTATCCTTCACCTTTTGGAAATTACACCTGCTATGGAAGCGCTAAAAGGTGTTGTCATGGAATTGAATGACTGTGCATTCCCGCTTCTCAAAGGCATTGTGGCAACTGACGATCTTAATACAGCATTCAAAGATGTTGATTATGCTTACCTCGTTGGATCTCGTCCGCGTGGCCCAGGTATGGAGCGTAAAGACCTTCTTGAAGCCAACGGCGCTATTTTCGCACCTCAGGGTAAAGCGTTGAATGATCACGCTAAACGTGATGTAAAAGTTATCGTTGTTGGTAACCCAGCGAACACAAACGCTTTGATTGCCCAAGCAAACGCCCCTGACCTCGATCCCAAATGTTTTACAGCGATGGTGCGTCTCGATCACAATCGTGCGATTTCGCAATTGGCTGAAAAAACAGGCGTTGATTCAACAGATATTAAAAAGGTAACGATCTGGGGTAACCACAGCTCCACACAATATCCAGACCTGCATAACACAACCGTAGAAGGGTCTGAGGCTTTATCAAAGGTTGATCAGGACTGGTATGAAGGAACATATATCCCAGAAGTACAACAACGCGGCGCGGCTATTATTAAAGCACGTGGCCTTTCTTCTGCGGCGTCTGCGGCGTCTGCGGCGATTGACCATATGCGTAACTGGGCATTAGGCACAGATGATGGTGACTGGGTTTCTATGGCTATTCCATCAGACGGCTCATATGGCATCGAACCAGGTGTTATCTATGGCTACCCCGTTACATGTAAAGACGGAAAATATGAAATCGTGCAAGGTCTGGAGATCAATGATTTTTCACGTGCCCGCATGGATGCAACAGAAAAAGAGCTACGCGAAGAGCGTGCGGCTGTTGAAGGCCTCCTTGGCGGCGCGTCTAAAGCCGCTTAGTAGTAACGACTATGCGCATTATAGTCTGATTTTATATTTTCAGCAGATTGGGCTGCAAGCATGGCAACATCTTGCAGCCTTTCTGCTTTTTGTAGCATCGTGGAAACCTGCTCATTAAAAGCATCACTATAAGGGTTGATTTGCGCCGCGCTTTCATAGACTGCAACATACTGTTCGGCACTTGATCTTACGGTATGATGGGCTTCTTTAATGCCGTAGCCCGCAGAACCAGCAATCGTTGATAGCATGACAAGTGTTTTAATCATATTTAAAGATACCCTTCTCTTACAACAATGTCCTATTTTTGATTATAAAGGAGAAAGTTAAAAGGCTTGTGAATTTTAGATGTAATTTTACTGAAATGCTGGCAATTATCTATTTTTGCCAAAATTTTCGGCTAAAGATCACGAGCACAGCAAAAATTTCAAGGCGGCCAATAACCATACCTGCCATAAGCAACCACTTCGCACTATTGTTAAGATCGCTGTAATCCCCCATAGGCCCTATGATAGCACCAAGCCCTGGCCCAATATTACCCATGGCTGCCGCCGCACCACTAATGGACGTCAGCAGGTCTTGCCCTGTCAGCGCCAAGAGAACAGCTAAAACTGTATTACAGACAACATACAGACACAAAAAACCCATCACATTAACGAGCAAAGGTTGGTTTACTTTCTTATTTTGAAATTTGAGCGCGAACACGCCACTTGGAAACGTAAGTGTTTTTAAGTGATTTACCAATGCTTTTGCAACAATCGCAACGCGCATAATTTTCATACCACCAGAAGAAGACCCTGCACAGCCACCTACATACATAAGAAAGAAACTAAGGCCGATAGATAAACCACCCCAAAGCGTATAATCAACGCTGCTAAAGCCCGCCGTTGTCAAAAGTGAAACGATTGTAAATGTAGATTTTGCCAACGCCTCAGGTAAGAAATATTCATGCCTAAAGGCCAGCCATAATGTATTCGCAACGGTGATAAAGAACAAAAGGGTCATAAAGATTTTGACTTGTTCATCTTTGTGAAAAACGAATTTCTTATAGCTTATAAGTTGTAAATAAAGGACAAAAGGAATCGCCCCAGCGATCATAAAAATCATAGCAACCATATGTAAGCCAGGTGTATTGAAGTAAGCAAAACCAGCTGGGTGGGTTGAAAACCCTCCCGTGGAGATCGTTGTGAAGGCATGATTGACAGCATCAAACCATCCCATACCCGCATAAAAATACCCTAGAGCACAAAGCACCGTCAGGAAAACATAGACATATATGAGGATCGGTAAAACATGGTGAATTTTCGTGTAAACTTTATTCGCATTAGAAGCAACGCCAGAATAAAAAATCTGCATACCCCCCACTTTTAAGAAGGGAAGAAAGATAATCGCAAAGGCCAGCACTCCTATCCCACCTATCCATTGTGTCACAGAGCGCCACAGCAATATGCCTCTTGAGGCAACGCTATAATCATGCAGGACAGAAGATCCTGTTGTTGTCATACCCGAAACAGCTTCAAACATTGAATCCGTAAATGACCATTCCATCGTTGAATAGTAATACGGCACAGCCGAAGCCAGACTAATGGCAATTAACCCAAAAGTGGTCATAAAAAACGCTTCGCGCACGGAAACTTTATCATAACGGGTTTCTATGTTGTTGGTGCTTTCTCCGCGGTTTGAGAAGAACAGGCACGCTCCGATAAAGAAGATGATCATGGCCGAGAGTAAAAACCCGCGCACATTTTGGTGACCGTCAACATAATCCAGCACAGCAGGAAATAACTGTGCAAAGCCAGACAGCATTAAAATAATACCGAGCAAATATAAAATGAATTGTGGGCGAAGGCCTGAATGCATAAGTCTTTATCTATACCTTTAAACTGCATCCATTTTATACTATCCTTTCAGCCATGAACAGATCAGCTTTCGTCACAAAGTAACGCAGGCATTGTCATGGCAAAAATAGTTCGGCATTTTAGCCAATCCAGCGTACTTGTTGCTCTAAACTTCGCTATTTTAATGTGGGGGCTTTCCGGCGTCTTTGGAAAATGGGTGGAAGCCGATGCCTATAACATCGCCTTTTGGCGCATGGCAGTGGCCTTTATCTTTATGGCTTTCCTCTTTTTTATCAGGCGTAAGAAACTATTACCTGACTTTGATAAAAAAAAAGCGCTCATCAACCTTATATGCGGGGGACTTCTCGCCATTCACTGGTTCAGCTTTTTCACGGTCATTCAGATGTCGACCATAGGTCTTGGCATTATATTCCACGCCTCCTTTGTCTTTATGGTCGCGATTTTCGAGCCCATAATTTTTAGATTTAAGCCCAAAATATGGTTACTGATTTCTGCGCTTATTGGCTCAGGTGGGCTTATATTCACTTTGTGTTCCAATACAATTGAAGCCACCCCTGTTCTGTGGGGCTACGGCATTATAACGGCTCTTTCATATGCCATATTATCTTTGATTAATCGCAGCCGCTTCCTCGTTAATGAAGATCCTTTCGATAGCATGAGCGCTCAGCTTTTCTATGGTGCTTTACTCTTCCTGCCCTTCTCGCTCTTCGGCTCAACGGATTTGTTTACGCCAAGCACGGACATGCTAGGGCGTCTCTTACTGCTAGGTCTATTTGCGACAGCCATTGGACACAGTGTTTACTTCTGGTCCCTGCGCTATGTCAGTGCAACAAAGGCAAGCCTATTTACACTATTAGAACCGGTCTACGGAATCGCGTTCGGCATGTTGTTATTCAAGGAATACCCAGATCAAACCATGATGATGGGCGCAAGCATTGTGATTATTACCGCAGGTATTATTTCTCTTTTCTCGACGGTATTGACCGACGAGAATGATGAAATACTAAATGAAACTGAAAAACCTTAATGCCCTTATTCGCGATCAAGCTCTTTAAGCCTAAGCGGCATTAGCCCGCGCATGTTTTTTACGCTCATTCGGATCAAGGTGCACTTTACGCAAACGAAGACTCTTAGGCGTTACCTCCACAAGTTCATCCTCGTCAATCCAAGACATCATGTCCTCAAGGCTCATTCTGCGCGGCGGTGTCAATGTAACAGCTTCGTCAGAACCAGACGCCCTTACATTTGTCAGCTTCTTACCTTTAAGAACATTGATCTCAAGATCATTATCTTTTGAGTGCTCACCGACAATCATACCCTGATAGACAGAGGCTTGAGGATTAATAAACATCACGCCGCGGTCTTGTAGGTTAAAGATCGCATAGGCAACGGCCTCACCTTTATCCGTAGAAATCAGTGCACCGTTACGGCGTCCAGCAATATTGCCTTTATATGGTCCATAGTGCGAGAACACACGGTTCATCACACCTGTACCGCGCGTGTCGGTCAAAAATTCAGATTGATAGCCGATCAAACCGCGAGATGGCGCCATGAAGGTAATACGTGTTTTGCCTGCCGATTGACGCATATCAGTCATTTCAGCTTTACGCGGACCTGTCATTTTTTCAACAACAGAGCCTGAGTATTCTTCATCAACATCAACGATGACTTCTTCATATGGCTCCAAACGCTCACCGTTTTCTTCTTGGAATAAAACGCGCGGGCGAGATACAGAAAGCTCGAAGCCTTCACGGCGCATTGTCTCAATCAATACACCGAGTTGCAATTCACCGCGACCACCAACTTCGAACGCGTCCTTTTGGCCCGTTTCATTCACAGTAATCGCTACGTTTGTTTCTGCCTCTGCTAACAGACGCTCACGAATCATTGTCGACGTTACTTTTGATCCTTCGCGGCCGGCCAGTGGCGAGTCATTAATTGAGATCGTCACGGCCATGGTTGGCGGGTCAATCGGTGTTGAGGCAATTGCCTGCGTTACCTGCGGCACACAAATCGTATCCGACACAGATGTCGTGTCTTTCATACCTGCAACAGCGATAATATCACCGGCCTGAACAGAGTCTGTCGGTACGCGGCTAAGGCCAGAAAATGTTAAGAGTTTACTTAAACGAAAGCTTTCAACCTTTTGGTTATCAAGATTTAAAGCCTGAACGTTTTCATTGATTTTTGCTTGCCCGCTATAGACACGGCCAACCAAAATACGGCCTAGATATGGATCTTTATCCAACAAAGTAGCAAGCATAGAAAACGGTGCATTAATATCAACATCCGGCGCAGGCACGTGATCAAGGATCAAGTCTAGCAAAGGCGTTAAGCTTTCGCGCGGGTCGTCAAGTTCTTTTGTACACCATCCATCACGGCCTGATGCGTATAGGATCGGAAAATCAAGCTGTTCATCATTAGCATCCAACGACACGAAAAGATCAAAAACTTCGTCGATCACTTCTTCTGGGCGTCCATCTGGACGGTCAATTTTGTTGATCACAACAATAGGACGCAACCCTTGCGCTAGTGCTTTAGACAGCACGAATTTTGTCTGTGGCATCGGCCCTTCCGCCGCATCCGTTAACAAGATAACGCCATCAGCCATCGACAATACACGCTCAACCTCACCGCCGAAATCGGCGTGGCCCGGTGTATCAATAATATTAATCTTTGTGTCTTTCCATTGTACTGCCGTACATTTTGCCAAAATTGTAATGCCGCGCTCTTTTTCAAGGTCATTGCTGTCCATAGCACGTTCATCCACTTGCTGGTTCTCACGGAAAGATCCTGCTTGCGCTAAGATGTTATCAATCAGCGTTGTTTTCCCATGGTCAACGTGGGCAATGATGGCAAGGTTGCGAATATTGTTCATAAAATCTCTTATATTTATAATAATGTGGTTGGTTATGCGCTTTCTTACAAGGTTCATGCGAATAAGTCGAGTAAAATCATCATAGCCCTATCGACTTCTATAATCTGCGCACTATGATTAGGGCATGTTTGATTTCTACACCACTAAAAAACCAAGTAAAGAGACGATCAGCATCTATCCTGTTCGTACCGATGAATTTAATGACTGGTTCGAAAGCCGCTCCGATGCGACCAAAAGCCAGATCAATGTTGCCCGTTTCACTGCCAAACCAGGCGAGACAGTCATTGTCCGTAACGCCAAAGGCGAACTCAAGCGCGTATATTACGGCGTGTCCAACCCCGTATCCGCCTATGATGTTGCCACCCTTCCTGAATTCT
Organism: Micavibrio sp.; assembly: GCA_002710775.1. Lineage (GTDB taxonomy): Bacteria > Pseudomonadota > Alphaproteobacteria > Micavibrionales > UBA9664 > UBA9664. Next base: position 10,890 of record PALX01000008.1, read on the forward strand.
TGCAAAGCCGCTTAAGCGATGAGACACTTGCTAATGACGTTTTTGAGCTCAAGGATATCAGCGATAAAGAAGAAATCGAGAAACTCATCCTCGGCTGGGGCCTTGGGTGCTACAAATTCGATAAATACAAAACAGGCGAAAAGACAAAAAATGTCTGGCCGATATTAAGGCTACCAAAAGGTTTTGAGAAACACACGATCCTCAATCTTCTCTCCGGCATATTCACGTGCCGTGATTTGATTAACGAGCCCTCAAACAAACTTGGGCCACAAGAACTTGTTGAACGCGCAAAAGATATCGCCAAAGAATTCAAGGCGGATTGCAAAATCATCCATGATAAGGATTTGCTGAAACAGAACTATCCAATGATTTTTACCGTTGGCGATTCCAGTGAAAGACGCCCTGCTCTTATTGATATACGCTGGGGAAATAAGAAAGATCCGATGATCACACTCGTCGGCAAAGGCGTTTGTTTTGATACAGGCGGTGTGAATGTGAAACCCGGCCAGTTCATGCGCAACATGAAAAAAGATATGGGCGGCGCAGCCCATGTGCTTGGCCTTGCCCGTGCGATTATGCTTAGCGGCCTAAAAATTAGATTACGCGTTCTTGTACCTGCGGTTGAGAACGCCGTGTCAGGCCGCGCATTCCGCCCAGATGATGTTTACCCGACCCGTAAAGGTATTACGGTTGAGATTGATAACACAGATGCAGAAGGTCGCCTGATCCTGAGTGATTCTTTATACGAAGCCAGCTCAGAAAAACCTGAACTTATCATCGACTTTGCTACGCTCACAGGCGCGGCACGTATTGCGACAGGCCACGAGATTCCGCCGTTCTTTTCTAACAGACATGAATTAGAGCACGACATTAAAAAGGTATCTTTTGAAGTTGAAGATCCCGTCTGGCCACTGCCGCTATGGAAAGGCTACCGCAAAGAACTCAACAGCGACATTGCTGATATCTGTCATATGGGGAAAGGCCGTGCTGGCCACATTACCGCCGCTCTTTTCTTACAAGAATTTGTCGGCAATGAAACGCCATGGGTGCATTTCGATGTTTATGGCTGGTCTGATGCCAATTACCCAGGAAAACCTAAAGGCGGGCGTGACATGGGCCTTCACACAACATTTGAATATTTACTGCGTAAATACGCCGCATAAATTTCATTAGAAAGCTTTTTCACCATGACACAAATTTATCAAGTCGCTATGCCTTTCACTATTTTATTTGAAAGCGCCAAACCCGTTTTGGAAATAAACGGCGATGTATCGCAAATGCTTTTCGGAGAAAGCTTTGAAATCAAAGAGCAAGACGGGCCTTTTGTCCGCGGCGTAAGCAAAGAAGATAAAGCCGAAGGCTGGATGCACTCCGATGCTCTAACAGACCAAAGCTGGCTTCCAACCCATTTCGTCAGCGCCTTATGGGCCCCAGTCTTTCCGCATGCAGGGCACAAGAACTGGGCTATGCTGAACTTCCCGTTTCTCTCTCGCATCGAAGTTGATGCCGAAAAAGAAAAAGGTGATTACGCTTTTATTCCCGTCTTACGTGGCTATATCCACAAAAACCATATTGAGCCTTTAGCCGCGCTTAAAGGCAACAAGAAATTGGTCGCCGACACGGCACAGCGCTTTATTGAAGCACCTTACCAACTGGGCGGTAGAACAATCGCTGGTATTGACGGCACCGGCCTCATACAAATGGCGACAACACGCGCAGGCTATGAATGCCCAAGGAGCACGACAGAACAACAAATGAAGCTCGGGACAAAAATAGAATTCAGTGATGTCGAGACTGGTGACCTTTTCTACACTAAAGATCATGCAGGCATTATGTTGGATAAAGATAGCGCTATTTGGGCGAACCCAAACACAATGAGCGTTGAGATTGCCTCCATCACAGATATTGCCGGAGACCCAGCTTTAGCAATCTTTAAATCTCTTGAGAAATAGCATTAAGAAAGTGCTTTAAGCACCTGATTGGCAAAGATAGTCAGCGTATCATCACGCGCACCCATAATCACGATACGATCCCCGTTCTTAGCTTCTTCAACCAGAAAGTCTCCACATTCTTTACGGGTTTCAAAGAAACGCGCTTTCTTTCCTGCCGCGACCACATCATCTATCAAATCCTTTGAGGAAATGGAGCGCTCAACTGTACCACCTGCATAGTAAATTTCAGGCATAATCAAAATATCATCATCACCCATTCCTTTAACAAACGACTCCACCATCTCTGTACGCATCATTTTCATTGGATTGAAGCCATGCGGCTGAAAAAACAATAATAGACGCCCGTCGAACTCTCTGAGCGTTGATAGAGATGCCGCAATCTTATCAGGGTTATGGGCGAAATCATCGTAAACGGTAATATTATGGGCTGTTCCAACCATTTCCAATCGGCGCTTTGTCCCTTTAAATGAATACAGAGCATGCACCGCTTCATGCAAAGGCAAACCGAGTGCATAACATACACCAATCACAGCTAACGCATTGGCAATATTATGCATTCCCGGCACATTGAGGTCACAGCGATCTATAAACTCTCCATCGACGTAAAGGTCAAAAGATGTACCTAAAGCAGACCGTTTAACATCCTGTGCAAATACTAGTGCAGGATTACCAGTTGCGGAAAATGTAATTGCTTGTTTATCCTCCAAAGAAGCACTTTCCAAAACCTTGGCCGCATAATCATTATCCGCATTAACAACAACCGCCCTCTCACATGATTCAAGATATGTCTTAAAAATATCTTTGAGCTCATCAAGCGGCTTATGATCCAACGCAATATTATTCAATATCCCTACAAAAGGCTTAAAGAATAAAATAGAACCATCACTTTCATCGGTTTCAGCGACAAAGTACTCACCCGCGCCAGCAACGGTGCCCTGCGTCTGAAAATTAAGCATCATGCCGCCATTAACAACAGTCGGATCAAGAGCCAAAGAAGACAAAACATGGCCAAGCATAGCCGTTACAGTAGTTTTTCCGCTCGTTCCAGCAACTGACAAGCCTTTCTTAGCATTAAACAGCGATGACAGAACTTCCGCACGTTTTTGGATCGTCAGGCCTTGTTGTAATGCCGCCTTTACATCAGGAATGGACTCTTCAACAGCACTGGAGACAACAAAGCAATCAATCTGCTCTGACACGCCTGTCCCATTTTGGTCAAAAAGCATCGCTCCCATATCTTCTAAAGCTTTGAATTTTTCAGGAAGTTTTCCCTGATCACGAGAACGATCAGACCCCCAAACTTCATGACCGTTTTTAAGAAGGAGTTGCGCTAGAGGCATCATACCGCTACCGCCAATACCGCATAAAAAATAGACTGCCATGATGTTAATTTTTGATGTCTGTTTTTACAGGAAACTTTTCACCTTGCGAAAGAACGCGTCTAGCACGCTCTATAATTGCCTCACGTTCTTTTTCATGCTCTTCTAAAACAGTTTCAGAATACGTTTTGGCCGGCGGCACATCGTGAATAATGGTTTTTACGCTCTGGAAATCCAATTCCACATAATCAGGATAAGCAAAAGCTGTATCGCTTGCATAGTCATGAATAAAACCCAAACCAGCATTCATAATATTATATTGCTCAAGTTCCGAGAATTTCGGATGAATTGTCTGAAAAGCCTCTTTGCCATTCGCTGTCAGGCAATACGCATAAAGCGGATTAGGCGAGCGCTGTACACTAACAGTACCTGGCGCAAAAAAGACATGCTTAATATTCTTGTTCTCAAAATAACATTTTGCCTGAACAGGACCACCTTCTGACAATCCAACTTCAATAATTTGAACAGGCTCATCATAAACACTGGCACAGGCCGACAAAAATCCTAATGCGATAAATGCTAAAACTCTCATGGGTAAAAGTCTAAGTGCTTTACTCACAATCGGCAAGCCCTTTAGTTACGCCACTGACTTTGCATCTTTATTATTCACTTCTTTGACATCAAAGCTCAGCATATCTTTTTTGACAGAGACATCTATTTTAGCCCCATCAACCACTTCACCGCGCAAAATCATTTCAGATAATTTGTTCTGCAGTTCTTTTTGAATAACCCGTTTAAGCGGGCGTGCGCCATACACGGGATCATAACCGCGTTCTGCTAGAAGCTCCTTCGCTTTACTATCGAGCTCAATCGTAATACGGCGATCTTTCAAGAGTTGCTCAAGACGACGTAACTGAATATCGACAATCCCGGCCATATGATCTCGGCTCAAGCGGCGGAACAGTAAGATTTCATCAATACGGTTGATAAACTCAGGACGGAAATATCCGCGCACACGTTCCATAACCTGCTCACGCACATCTTCAACATCAGCCCCGGCGGGTTGTTCGGCCAGCACCTCAGCGCCAATATTCGATGTCATGATGAGTAGCGTATTCGTAAAGTCTACAACACGCCCCTGTCCGTCTGTTAAACGGCCATCATCCAGCACCTGAAGCAAAACGTTAAATACATCTGGATGCGCTTTTTCAATCTCATCGAAAAGGACAACCTGATACGGACGTCTGCGCACCGCTTCGGTTAGCGCGCCGCCTTCTTCATAACCAACATAGCCTGGAGGGGCACCAATCAGACGCGCCACGGCGTGTTTTTCCATGTATTCAGACATATCAATCCGCACCATTGCAGAATCATCATCGAATAGAAATTCTGCCAATGCTTTTGTCAGCTCTGTCTTACCCACACCTGTTGGGCCTAAGAAAACGAATGAGCCAATAGGACGATTCGGATCTTGTAATCCTGCGCGGGAACGGCGCACGGCCTCAGCCACAGACTTAATCGCTTGATCCTGACCAACAACACGTTTTGCCAAATGATCTTCTAGCTCAAGGAGTTTTTCACGCTCACCTTCCATAAGCTTTGACACAGGAATCCCTGTCCAACGGCTAATGCCTTCAGCAATATGCTCTTCCGTCACCTCTTCTTCGATTAAAGAACGGTCATCTTCTTGCGATGCTTCGGCCAATTTCTTTTCAATAGACGGAATTTCAGAATAGGTCAGTTCACCTGCGCGCGCCCAGTCACCTTCACGTTCCGCCTTTTCAAGCGCTGTACGTGCTTTATCGAGCTCTTCAGCCAGTTTCTGCGCCGAGCCAAGCTTTTCCTTCTCTGCCTGCCACTGAGATGTCAGCTCCTCAGATTCGGATTCGAGTGTTGCGATTTCTTTTTCCAGATCTTTTAAACGCTCTTTAGAGCCTTTGTCCGATTCTTTTTTCAGCGCCTCACGTTCAATTCTTAGCTGTGTCAGACGGCGATCTATCTCATCTAAATGCTCTGGCTTACTATCCACTTGCATGCGCAGGCGAGACGACGCCTCATCCATCAAGTCGATAGCCTTATCAGGCAAAAAGCGGTCAGAAATATAACGATGCGACATTGTTGCCGCGGCTACTAAAGCGCTGTCCGTGATTCGGACACCGTGGTGCATTTCATATTTTTCTTTAATGCCGCGCAGGATAGAAATCGTATCCTCAACACTTGGCTCAGAAACAAATACAGGCTGGAAACGGCGAGCAAGTGCCGCATCTTTTTCAATATACTGTCTGTATTCATCTAATGTTGTTGCCCCGACAAGACGAAGCTCTCCACGCGCCAAAGCGGGTTTAAGCATGTTACCTGCATCCATAGCGCCTTCTGATTTACCTGCACCAACAAGCGTATGAAGCTCATCGAGAAAGAGGACAATCTCTCCATCTGCGGCACGAATTTCATCTAACACCGCCTTTAAGCGTTCTTCAAACTCTCCGCGAAACTTTGCCCCAGCGATCAATGCGCCCAAATCAAGCGCCAAAAGCTTCTTGTTTTTAAGGCTTTCGGGCACGTCTCCATTAACGATACGAAGCGCAAGTCCTTCGGCAATAGCCGTTTTACCGACACCTGGCTCACCAATTAATACAGGGTTATTCTTTGTTCGGCGTGATAGAACTTGCACTGTACGTCTGATTTCTTCATCACGGCCAATCACAGGGTCAAGCTTACCCTCTTCCGCAATAGCCGTAAGGTCACGCGCATATTTCTTAAGCGCATCAAAGCCATCTTCAGCACTTGGGCTATCAATCGTCTTCCCTTTGCGCTTCGCATTGATGGCTTTGTTAATCGCATCATCCGTCAGGCCTGCATCATTTAAGAGTTCCGAGATATGCGCCATTTTCGCAAGGGCCATCGCTTGCAATATACGTTCACCTGAAACAAACGCATCCCCTGCTTGTGTCGCAAGTCCCTGCGCTTCATCCATAATCTTTCCTAAATCATTCGATAAGCGAAGCTGGCCAGCACCAGACCCTGTCACTGCAGGAAGTTTAGAGAGCGCATAATCCACATCCGCATGCAGACGTTGCATATCACCTTCAGCCTCAACAATGACCGAGGCCACCAGACCATCGACATCATCGATCATTACTTTTAATAAATGTTCAGGTTCCAATGATTGGTTGTTACGGCGCATCGCCAATGTTTGAGCTTGCTGTATATAGCCGCGAGCTTTATCGGTAAATTTTTGAAATTCCATTGCAATATCCTCTCATATAAAGATTAACATGCTCTTGCTTGCAGTTAAAATCCAATATAAAATATAGGATAATATTCCTACAATAGCAATCAAAAAAAGCCCTGATATATAAAATCAAGGCTTTCCATGAATATTCTTTATCAATCTTACGCGCTTTCGAGTTCTTTTTCTTCTTGCGCTTGCTCTTGCCCATCTGTGTTAGCAGGTGGGATAACGCTTGCAGGTAAAGAAAGATCTTCTTCTTTCTCCTGCTGTTTCTTCGCTTGCTGTTCTTGTTGCTCAGCAAAACTATTCACAATGCGTTGATAGTGTTCAGCGTGCTGGAGGTAGTTTTCAGCAAGCGTGTAATCCCCTGCTGATTTTGCATCCTTCGCTAGCGCTTCATATTTTTCCGCTACTTGGTGGGCTGTACCGCGTATGCGTACCTCTGGACCATTACTGTCAAAAACCTGCATACGAGAATTCTTACCACCGCCGTTATTTGAACTGCGGCCTTTTCCTCTCGAACGTCTGTTATTGCTGTTGTGTCTCATAACGTTAATTTCCCTCTAAAGTTATCTTTTACTCACATGTTACTAACAGTTTTATCAACAAGTACATTTTACGCAGAAAACGTACACTTGTGCAAAAATGACATCACTCTAGCGCTTTGAAACTCTATTACTACCGCTCGTGTGTCCGTTAATGATCTGACTGTAACCCTTGCCATATGCGGATCACAACATCTTTTTTTATTTTTTCCCTGTGGATATCGCAATTATTCGGTTATGGCCTGAAAAATCCTGAATCAGCGCATCTACAGCGAATCCATATAGTTTGGCGATTCTCTGGATTTCTGCTCCCTGATTATAGCCGATTTCCAGCAAAGCCTTACCCTGTGGACGAATCAACCGTTTTACGTCATTAAATATTTTTTTGTATGCGTCGAATCCATCCTCACCGCCATCAAGTGCCAGAATCGGATCGTAATTACGTACATTTTCATCCAGTGATTCTATTGTTTTTGTCTCAATATAAGGGGGATTCGAGACAATATAATCAAATACACCCTCACAATTATCGCCCCAGTCACTCTCGATAAACTTAATTCTATCGGATACGCCGTGTTTTTGTGCATTCTGACGCGCAATATCAAGCGCTTTTGAGGAGATATCAAGTGCCGTTGCCCTCATGCCCGTGTGGTTTTTAAGCAAGCTAATCGGAATACAGCCCGATCCGGTTCCCATATCAAGAATATGCGGTGATTCCACACCATCTTCTTTGATAATAGCCAAAAGCTTATCGACAATAATTTCAGTTTCAGGACGCGGGTCGAGCACGTCTTCGCTGACAATAAACTCCAGCCCATAAAATTCCTTGGAACCAATGATCTTTGAGACCGGCTTTCCCTTCGCTGCCGCGCACACATACTCTTCATACTGCTTGAGTTGCGATGCAGATATGTCATTTTTCTGCGCACAAATAAAATCTTCATGCGATAATCCCAAAACATGCATTAGCAATAACCGCGCATGAAGGGCGGCAGATTCATCTTTGTGTTCTTTTAAGTTTTGACGCCCGTATTTATAGGCATCTTCTATTGTTTTATGCGGCATTGAGTTCCGTCAACTTAAGCGCCTGATCCTCAGCAATTAGCGCATCAACAATTTCATCAAGCGCTTCCCCTGATAAGACTTTGTCCAGCTTTTGAAGGGTAAGATTAATGCGGTGATCACTCACGCGGCCTTGCGGGAAATTATAGGTACGAATACGCTCTGAGCGGTCTCCTGATCCAACTTGTGCTTTACGATCTGCCGAGCGTTCATCCGCCAAAGCTTGACGCTGAGCATCATATATCCGCGATTGCAAAACCTTCATCGCCTGCGCTTTGTTTTTGTGCTGGGATGAATGGTCTTGAATAGCAACCACTGTGCCTGTTGGCAAATGCGTAATACGCACCGCTGATTCCGTTTTGTTGACGTGCTGGCCACCTGCGCCACTGGCACGGTATACATCAATACGCAAATCTTCGTCACGGATATCAACATCCACTTCTTCGGCTTCGGGCATGATCGCTACCGTCGCTGCCGATGTATGAATACGTCCACCGCTTTCTGTTTCAGGCACGCGCTGAACACGATGAACGCCAGATTCGAACTTCAGGCGCGCATACACGCCGCGGCCATTAATCGCCGCGATAATCTCTTTATAACCGCCAATATCATTCTCAGCCGCTTCCATTACTTCGAACTGCCAGCCATGTTTAGACGCATAATTGCGATACATCGTGAACAAATCTGCCGCAAAAAGCGCCGCCTCATCGCCGCCTGTACCGGCACGAATCTCAAGGATCGCTGATTTATCATCTGCTTCGTCTTTAGGAATCAACGCAAGTTGTATTTGACGCTCTAACTCAGGAAGCTCTTCTTTAATACGCTGAAGGTCATCCTCAGCCATCGCTTTCATTTCAGGGTCCGCAAGCATATCTTGTAAATCTTCTTGCTCCTGAAGCGCTTGCTCATAAGCCTTAATCGTCGTGACCACAGGCTCAAGCTCGGCATATTCTTTTGATAAATTGACGAATTCTTCACCCTGCACATCACCGCCACTCATCAGAGCCGCAAGCTCTTCATGACGCGCCTTAATCGGTGCAAGTTTTGACATCAAAGACATATATTTTCCTCTATTTACCAGAATTTAAGACATTCTAGGCATAATTAGCCGAAGAGCAAGAGGATTTAAGAGGGAAATTCATGCCTGGTTTTGATTTTAGCCAAGGACTATCACTGTTCATTATCGCACAATTAATTGGCTCTGTTGGCTTACTCGTCAATGTCGTTAGCTTTCAAAAGAAAAATTCCAACGATATGATCAAACTTCATATCTTCGCTAATATTGCGGGTGTTTTTCATTATTTATTACTTACCCAATTCACAGGTGTCGCCCTTTGTGCACTTGTTATGGCCCGCAACAAAGCCAGCCTGCACGTTCCAGCAAAATATATGCGGGCACTTGTTGCTTTGAGTGTCATCGGCGTTTGGGCGATTGTGTTTTTAACGTATAAGAATGTCTTCGATATCTTTGGCGGCATATGTGTCACGCTTGCCTCCACAGCCCTGCTGAATAAAGACGACCCAATGTTTTTTAGACTTAACCACCTAGCCGCCGCAACATGCTGGTTTATGTTCTGTCTGGCTTCGCTATCAATCCCAGGTGCCGTCAATTCTGTCATGAATGTAAGTTCTAATATTGTTGGCATGATCCGCCATGAAGCAAGATTTCACGCTTTCCGTGAAAGGTTAGGCATCAAGCAACCTGCTTAGAATTACTTTCTTTTACTAAAGCATCCTCAATCTCGGCGGCTTTTGCTTCAACACGTTCTACAATGTGATTAATGAGGTCCGTATCATTTTCACTGACGCGGTGGGCCGTTTTTCCATTTAAGTATATTTGGTGATTACCCTTACCACCGCCAGTCAGGCCAATGTCAGTCATCAGTGCTTCACCCGGTCCGTTCACAACACATCCAATAATAGAAAGCGTCATCGGCGTTGTGATATGCGCAAGGCGTTCTTCTAAGATTTGCACTGTTTTAATCACATCGAACTGTTGGCGTGCACAGCTAGGGCAAGAAATGATATTGACGCCGCGGTGGCGCAAGCCGAGGCTTTTCAGCATCTCGAAACCGACTTTAACTTCTTCAACGGGGTCTGCCGATAAAGACACACGGATCGTATCACCAATCCCTGCCCATAGAAGCGAACCCATACCAATCGATGACTTCACCGTACCGCTTTGCAGGCCACCAGCTTCAGTAATACCAAGATGAAGTGGATAATCGCAAGCTTCCGCCAGTTGTTGATATGCGGCCACGCCTAAGAACACGTCTGAGGCTTTACATGAAATTTTAAAGTTAAAGAAATCGTGATCTTCCAATATACGAATATGTCTGAGCGCACTTTCAACCATTGCCTCAGGGCAAGGTTCACCGAATTGCTCCAGCAGATCACGCTCCAATGATCCAGCATTCACCCCAATACGGATCGAACAATTATTATCTTTCGCCGCCTTAATAACTTCCGCCACGCGCTCTTTAGATCCAATATTGCCGGGATTAATACGCAAACAAGCCGCGCCATTTTGCGCCGCTTCAATGCCGCGCTTATAGTGAAAATGAATATCCGCCACGATAGGTACGGTTACTTCGGGAACAATCTCTTTTAGCGCCGCACTGGATTCTTCGTCAGGACAGGATACACGCACAATATCTGCGCCAGCCACTTCTAAAGCTCTAATCTGCGCAATCGTGGCTTTAACATCATGGGTGAGCGTGTTTGTCATAGACTGTACCGTGATCGGTGCATCACCGCCCACAGGCACATCCCCAACCATAATCTGGCGGGATTTGCGGCGATCAATAGCGCGCCATGGTCTTACCTTTGTGTGATCTTGAACAGCCATAGCTATTAATTGGTCCTTTTCCGTTCATTTTGCAAGGTTTTTAAGGCATCAATACTTATATCCACGTTCTTGCGCACTTCACCTGACACACCATCAAAGTCAACTTTCACGCCATCGAGATAAATTTCAAGGCCGCCAGAATTTCCTGTATTCATTTTTGCCGAGACATCATCTGGAATTTCGATCACATCACCAGCTTTCATCAATTTCGCCGCAATATTCGTTCCTGTCTTTGCATCACGAATACTCACCCAGCTATCATCCACAGCCTTAAGAGCCACTTTTGATGTAATCTTGACGGCGGCGGATTCATTATCTTTCGCATCATCCTGCGCCTGTGTTGAACCATCACCGACAATCGTTGTCAGATCAGGGATAGAATCTACATCACCTTCTTCTGCAACAAGCTCTCCAGGCGGCAGAGGAATATCGACCTCTTTTTTATCTTCACCAAAAATTGAAAACAACATGACAATAAACAGTAACGCCACCAAGCATCCAGCCAGCACATATTTACTAGGCAAAACGCCGTCATCTATAGGCGTTGGCATTGCATATTCAGTATGTCTTTGATGACCGACTTTCTGGTTTTTAAATAGATAAACTAGTTTATCCTCGTCCAACCCCAAGAAACCAGCATAGCTTCGCACAAACCCAATGGCATAAACACGCCCCGGCAAAATACTAACATCATCACTTTCCAGAGCTTCCAGATATCCCTGACGAATTTTAAGACGATCCGCAATATAAACAATGGTAAGCCCTTTGTGCTCACGCGTGCGGCGCAGAACTTCGCCAACACTCATTCCTTTATAGGAATCAAGCGCCTGTCTCTCCTGTTCATTAAAATTGTGGTCCATTAATGCTCTATTTTCTCTTTACAAAAATGATATTAAAGGCATCTTAGACTTTATGAATACGGTTGATAAAGCAGAAATTGAAAATTTTGAAAAAATTGCGGATAGTTGGTGGGATGCAAACGGCCCATTCAAACCGTTACACAAACTCGGCCCGACCCGTATTCAATATATTAGAGATCAAATCACCCAGCATTACGGCCTAGATAAAGACAGCCTGACACCATTCAAGGGCCTTGATATCATTGATATCGGCTGTGGCGGCGGCCTTGTATGCGAACCTATGGCCCGCTTAGGTGCAAATATGACGGGCGTCGATGCCTCGGAAAAGAACATTAATGTTGCAATCACTCACGCCAATAAAATGGAGCTAGATATAGAATATTTGCCCATGGCCGCAGAAGATCTTGTACAAAAAGACAAGAGATACGATGCCGTACTGGCTTTAGAAATCATTGAACATACATCCGACCCAGCCCTTTTTATTGAGCTTTGTACAAAACTTTTGAAGCCAGAGGGTGTTATCATCTTCTCCACCCTTAACCGTACAGCCAAGTCTTTTGCCCTCGGTATCGTAGCCGCTGAGTATATTATGCGCTGGCTTCCCCGCGGCACTCATGACTGGAAAAAATTTCTAAAACCTTCCGAGATCGCCGCCCCATTGCGTAAACTGAATTTTGAAACAACAGATGTTACAGGACTTGTTTACAATCCTGTCAGCGGAAAGTTTTCTCTTTCTAAAGAAGACACCGCCGTAAATTACTTTCTTACCGCATCGCACAATAAATAGCCTAAAAAATTAACGTGATTTTTAGATTGGTTGCTTTATCCTTATTAGCATGAATTCTTTTCTACTCATCCTCCTTGCTCTTGCAGTCTTTGCTACATTAGGCGCGCTTGCAATTGGCCTTTTCGCTTTTGCCAAGGGCGGTGAGTTCAATAAAAAATACGGCAATAAGCTGATGCGCCTGCGCATTTATATGCAAGCTTTCGCTCTTATCATCTTTGCTATTGCCGTACTTTATCAATTTGGAGGTAACCACTAATTATTATGAAAGTTCTTGTCCCTGTTAAACGCTGTTTGGATTATAACGTCAAAGCCCGTATTGCCAGTGATGGCAAGTCAATGGATCTTGCCAATGTTAAAATGAGCATGAACCCTTTTGATGAAATCGCTGTAGAAGAAGCGGTACGCCTAAAAGAAGCTGGCAAAGTATCCGAAATCGTTGTTGTGAGCATTGGTCCTGACAAAGCACAAGAAACACTGCGTACAGCGCTCGCCGTCGGTGCAGACCGTGCAATCCTTGTACAAACAGACAAGCCAACAGATCTCGGCGGTGTCGAGCCATTAGCCGTTGCAAAAGCACTCAAAGCTTTGGTTGAAAAAGAAAATCCAGACCTCGTAATCATGGGTAAGCAATCTATTGATGATGATAGTAACCAGACAGGCCAGATGCTCTCTGCCCTTCTTGGCTGGTCACAAGGCACATTTGCCTCAAAAGTAGAGCTTGGTGATGGCAATGTGAGCGTTACCCGTGAGATTGACGGCGGTCTTGAGACATTGAAACTCAAGCTACCTGCAATTATCACAACAGATCTTCGTTTGAACGAACCGCGCTATGCGGCTCTACCCAATATCATGAAAGCGAAGAAAAAGCCGCTTGATACGCTATCGGCTGATGATCTTGGCGTTTCCTTTGAGCCGCGTCTGTCTGTGGTTAGCATTTCAGAGCCTCCAAAGCGTGAAGCAGGCGAAAAAGTCGCTGATGTCGATACACTGATCGACAAGCTAAAAAACGAAGCAAAAGTTATATAAGGGGATAATAATATGAGCATTTTAGTTGTAGCCGATATTGACGGAAAAGAATTAGGTCCAGCCACCCTTAACGCTGTTACAGCCGCGAGCCAACTTGATGGTGACATCCACGTTTTAACAGCGGGTGATGGCATTAGCGCCGCCGCTGAAGCCGCTTCTAAAGTGGCGGGCGGTGCAAAAGTTTTAAAAGCCGATGCAGGACATCTCTGTCATGCTTTGGCGGAAAATCTTGCACCAGTGGTCGTTGCCCTTGCAAGTGATTACAGCCATATTTTGTTCCCCGCAACGACATTCGGCAAAAACGTTGCACCGCGCGTTGCCGCGTTGCTCGACACACAACAAATTTCGGACATCACAAAAGTAGTTAGCGCCAGCAGTTTTGAACGCCCTGTCTATGCAGGTAACGCTTTGGCAGTTGTCGAAAGCACGGATGATAAAAAAGTTATTACCGTGCGCGCTACAGCCTTTGACAAAGCGGCGGCAGAAGGCGGAAGTGCTTCCGTCGAAGATGTAGATGCGGGCAGTGATACAGGCTTATCATCATTCGAAAAGGCTGAGCTATCAGAATCAGAAAGACCAGAACTGACAGCCGCTGATATTGTTATATCTGGCGGGCGTGGTCTCGGCTCAGGCGAAAATTTCTCTCTTATTGAGAAAGTCGCCGATAAGCTGGGCGCCGCCGTTGGTGCATCACGCGCCGCCGTTGATGCGGGCTATGTACCCAATGATTATCAGGTTGGACAGACAGGTAAGATCGTTGCGCCTAACCTCTACATCGCCGTTGGTATTTCCGGTGCAATTCAACACCTTGCCGGTATGAAGGACTCAAAAGTCATCGTTGCGATCAATAAAGACGAAGAAGCACCAATATTCCAAGTCGCCGATTACGGGCTTGTTGCCGACCTCTTTGATGTTCTGCCTGAACTAGATCAAAAATTGTAACTATTTGTTCATAGCACCGAATACAAAGCTATGAACAACATATTTACCTTTTTAATCATCGCCCTATCTCTATCCATTGTAATGCTCTATGCGTTCCAAGGAGGTGCAGAAATGACTAAAAACATAAAAGATCAAGATACAAGCCATCTGTCAGAACGACAAAAATACGTCACCATGCATAACGGGACCGAACCTGCCTTCGATAATGAGTTTTGGGACAATAAAGAACCTGGCATTTATGTTGATGTCATTAATGGCAAACCGCTCTTTTCCTCCACCGATAAATTCGATAGCGGCACGGGTTGGCCCAGCTTTACAAGGCCCATTGACGCCAATTTCGTTGACGATGAAGTAGACACAAGTTTTGGCATGACACGCACCGAAGTTAAGTCTGCTAGCTCTGATGCGCATTTAGGCCATGTATTCAATGACGGGCCACCAGAAGAAGGTGGTATGCGCTATTGCATCAACTCAGCTTCACTCCGCTTCGTTCATAAGGATGACATGGAAGCCGAAGGCTATGGCGATTACCTAGTTCTCTTTGACGAGGAAGAATAAATCAAAGCCGTTTACGGCAAAAGCATAGCCGTAAATAACAACCATTAAGAAGAATAAGACCATAATGAGATTCCCCCAATTTGGACCTCTCTTGTTTTTAGCTCTTTTTTCTTTTTCGTTTTTCTGTATCTTTGAAGACATGAAAAGAATCTTTCTTATTGCCGTTTTTTGTTCCTTCGCCCTGCCTCTTTCGGCATGCGGTGTGAAACCAGATAGTGTTTCCGCGCCTAAAACCTATGAAGGTCCAGCCTACCCAAGAGCATATCCATAAAAAACTAGGCCACCGAAGCCGCTTCTTTCGGGCTACGCTTTAGTTTGTTAAGCGGCGGATAAACGCGCATCTCTGTAATCTGATTACGCATACGTTTCGATACTTTGAAACGGAAATTATGGAAGTTAAAGATTTGCCCTTCCGTCGGTATCGTCTTGCTCTCATACAGCACCAAGCCCGCAAGCGTTGAATAGTCTTCGTTATCCGGCAATTCCCAATCAAATTCACGATTCAAATCACGAATCGGCACTGTTCCCTCAACCACATAAGACCCATTAGGTAATGGACGCACACCTGGGACAGGCACATCATGCTCATCATCAATCTCGCCAACAATCTCTTCCAATATATCTTCCAGTGTCACAAGCCCCATGAGCGATCCATATTCATCCACCACAAGAGCAAAGTGCTCTTTTTTCTCACGGAACATCTGAAGCTGGTCAAAAAGTGTCGTTGTGTCAGGAATAAACCATGCTGGCGCGGCAACACTGGAGACTTCAAACGATTTATAATCTCCTTCATGGTTTTGCAACTCACGCATCAGCCACTTTGCATGAATAACCCCAATGATATTATCTGGATTATCACGCCAGATAGGCAGACGTGTGTATGGCGAATCCAAAACTTGCTTGATGATTTCATCAATTGGCATATCTGCATCAATCGTCGCCATATTCTTTCGGTGCGTCATGATCTCAGCGACCTCAACCTCGGCCAAATCAAGGATAGAGCGGAGCATAGCGCGTTGCTCCCATGTTTCATGTGTATCGCCCTCATGGAGCTCAATCGCACCGCGCAATTCCTCTTCAGTCGAATCATGAATAGCATTCACATCAACGCCTAAACGCTTCAGCACAAAATATACGATATGCACAATCGCCTCGGATATCGGCGAGAAAATCGTCACAATAGCCTTAATAACAGGCGCAATAGCCATCGCTACACGGTCTGAGTATAAAAGCGCATATGTTTTAGGCATAACCTCCGCAAAGATAAGAACCAGCAACGTCATGATCAATGTTGCATAAACAACCCCTGTTTCACCGACAAGCTTTATAAATACCGAGGTCGCTAAAGCTGAGGCCAAAATATTCACAAGATTATTGCCCAGAAGCAAAGCGCCAATGAGACGGTCTTTGCGCTCACGCAGTTTATTCACTATACCGGCGCGCTTATTTCCTTTTTTCTCCAAAGCGTGCATACGCGCTTTAGATACAGCCGTCAGCGCGGTTTCGGAGCCAGAAAAAAAGCCCGACATACACAGCAAAACAAAAATTGAAGCGGTTGTTACCCAAAATTCAACGTCAAATTCCATCACATTATCCCTTTACGAAAAAACGGTAATTCACTATATAAAGAAGCATGGCCTTAATTGAAACACAACCCAGACGCCGGAAAAGATTATCTTTTATACTCCCTCTTCTGCTTATCATTGCGGTTGCAGGTGGTTTAGGCATGCTTTTGTTCACATTCTTTAAACCCTCGGATGTAACCCCGAAGGAAGTTGTAAACACATACAGTTATAAAGAATTTACAGCCAAACCAGAAGAACAATAATGAAGCATTTTGCGTTTACCCTCTTCTTTCCGCTTTGCCTGCTGACACTTTTACTTTTTTCTGTTCCTTCATATGGAAAACAGACACAGAATATAGGATTAAGCGAAGAGCATAGCGACTATTGGTCAGATTTAAGCCCTGAGGTATTAAAAACTTTCACAAAAGACATAAAATTAGACCTTATCAATGATGACCGCGCCATTGCACATTCACTACTAACGAATAGTTTCACGCAAGAGATTAACGACGACACCTTCTTGAGCACACGAATCAATAAGCTTCTTGAGCTTGGATATGTTACAGATGCACTTAAGCTCTTTCAAAAAGCTGACATCAAAGGCAAACCAAATACATCTGCTATGCGCGCCGGTATACTCGCCGCTCTGTTTGATGAACAACCCGACCTTGCCTGCCTGACATATTTCAGTGCTAAGGAGCGTAAGACGCTGTCTACATGGAAAACGTTAGGTAATTTTTGTGATGCCCATGTCTTAAAAGAAAACACAAAGACAGGGGAATATAACCCGCTTATTCCACCGCCCCTACCTGATATCACCTATGTAAAGCCAGAGAGCTTTCAAAAAAAGTCACTGGAAGCACGTGCTTTCCTCATGGCACGTAACGATGTTGTTGTTCCTGATCTGGAATTAGACACAAGCGACACATATGAGCCGCTCACTTTACTTTTCATACATAAGAAGTCGATCCGCGACAAAAACACGAAAAGCATCGTGAGTGCCTATATGGATTATTACGGCATTCCAAGAAAAGAACCAAATGCTGACGATAACGATGAGAAAGAAGACATTCTATACCCGTATCAAAACACAGCTCTATTCAATAGCTTGATCAACGTAACAAAAAAAGCGCGGGAAAAAGAGAGCCTTAAACAAGCGCTTATCGAGATCACAAAAGCTATCTCCCAAACGCCATACACCTTTTACACCTATTTATTGAAAGAGAACGCCCGAGAAAACATCAACGAAACGACGACTGACGGGCTTGATAATGATGCACTTATGGACATCGCTTATATCTATGCCATCCAAGAAGTCACCCCACCATTTCCAATGCAGACGAANCAAAAGCCACATCTCACCCTTCCTTTTTATTATTTTACAGAAAAAGAACACACAGATATTGCGCTATTAAATGAATGGGTGAAATCATATTGCTTTGGCGATGAAGCCTTACCTCAAGCACTGTGCGTCAATATATCAAAGACTTTCAAAGACTTAGCAAAAAATGAGACTGAAAAAAAGGAAGCAGGATGGTCCTTATTTGGCAAAAAAGACAATGATTATGAAAAATTTTTTATCTTGACAGAAACACGCGATTATGTAATGCATAACGGTGGTACAGAAAAGTCGTGTCTCGAAAAACCAAACGATAATAACAAGAGACGCAACCTTTTATGTGCTTTGACGATTGGAGATTCACTGGCTGGGGCCTCGGATTTCCGGAACTATGTGGCTGTAATGTCCGTATACACCAAGCTTTTAGGAGAAAAAGCGACAAAAAGACTTGGTGTTAGAGCGTTGCAGTTGTGGAAGGAACAAATGTTAGTACAAGGAGACACTAATAATGGCTAGACCAGGAAGACCGGCAGCACCGAGGGAACCAAACCACCCATCAATCCAATCATTTTTGGATATGCTGGTTTCAGAAAAAGGCGCCGCAAAGAATACAGTTGCCGCCTATGAAAGAGATTTGAATGACTTCCATGCTTTTGCGAAGTCAACAGGCTTTGATGTTGTTACAGCAACAACAGATAATGTAAAAGCATATATGGCTGACCTTGGCACACGCGTGCACACAAAGGGAAGCAAAAGCGGCAAGATTTCAGAGCGCACAAAGGCACGCCGTCTTTCAGCGCTTCGTCAATTCTACCGTTTCCTTATCTCCGAAGGTAAGAGATCAGGTGGTGTAGAATCAGACCCAACATCAAATGTTGAAAGCCCGAAACAAACAAGAACGCTCCCAAAAACACTCACAGAGCAAGAAGTAACGACATTGATCGATACAGCCGCGGCCCCTGGTACACCAGCGGCGAAGCGTCTCGTATGTCTTCTTGAGATGCTTTATTCGAGCGGTCTTCGTGTATCTGAACTGGTTGGTCTGCCTGTGGCAGCGATTGGCGAAGAAGCACAATTCGTGCTTGTTGCAGGTAAAGGTGGCCGTGAGCGTATGGTTCCGCTATCTGATCCGGCTCAAACAGCCATTAAAGAATACATGGATGTGCGCAAGCGCTTCGTGAGCCCTGAAGATGACGGCACACAAGCACAGTGGCTCTTCCCTTCTAAAACATCAGTTGTTGGCCATTTGACACGCCAACGCTTCGCACAGCTCCTGAAAGATCTGTCTGACGAAGCTGGTATGCCAGAAGGTAAAGTTAGTCCGCACGTTCTGCGTCACGCATTTGCAACGCATCTTCTTAAAAATGGTGCAGATCTTCGTTCTGTACAGAAAATGCTTGGCCATGCAGACATAGCAACAACACAGATTTATACACATGTTATTGGCGAAAACCTCAAGAAGACTGTTGAGGAAAAGCACCCTATGTCGAAAACTGGTACAGACAAATAAACAAATAATTTGATCTAGCCGCTAAAAAATTGTAAATAATTAAAGCCCTCAATAGAGGGCTTTTTTAATCAAGAAAAAGAGAAAACAATATGAGCCAACTTGATTTCGAGAAACCAATTATTGAATTAGAAGGCAAGATTGCCGAACTAAGACACATGACCAATGCTGATGCAGGCCTTAACATCGCCGAAGAAATAGCACGCATGGAAAGCAAAATTCAGCGTCTTATGGTGCAGACATACAGCAAACTAAACGCCGCACAGATTGTTCAGGTGGCCCGTCATCAAGAACGCCCACACACATCTGATTACATTCGTGAGCTTATTACGGACTTTACACCGCTCGCCGGTGACCGCAATTACGGTGAAGACCATGCGATCATTGGCGGCCTAGGCCGCTTTAAAGGCAATCCCTGCGTTATTATGGGGCATGAAAAAGGCTCAGATACCAAATCACGCATCAAACATAATTTTGGTATGGCGCGCCCAGAAGGCTACCGTAAAGCACAACGCCTTATGAATATGGCAGAGCAATTTAACCTGCCTGTTGTGACAATGATTGATACAGCTGGCGCTTACCCTGGCGTGGGCGCTGAAGAACGCGGCCAGTCTGAAGCAATTGCAAAATCTATTGAGACATGTTTGCGCGCTGAAACACCGATCGTCTCCGTTGTTATTGGCGAAGGCGGTTCTGGTGGTGCTATCGCTATCGCCGCGGCGAATCGTGTTCTTATGCTTGAGCATTCTATCTATAGCGTTATCTCTCCGGAAGGTTGTGCATCGATCCTATGGAGAAGCGCAGAGCACTCAAAAGAAGCGGCAACAGCACTCAAACTCACAGCGAAAGACCTCAAAGCCCTTAAACTTATTGATGAAATCATCAGTGAGCCACTTGGCGGTGCACACCGTAATCACAAAGATACGATCAATGCTGTTGGCGATACCATTGAAAAGCACCTTAAAGCGCTTAGTAAGAAATCAGGAGAAGACCTTGTTAAGGACCGCCGTGAAAAATTCCTTGCTATGGGCACAAATATCTAATTTAGCCTGATTGGCTTACCGATTATTTCGACACCCTGTCCGCTGGTTTATAATCTGTATACCGTATACGATATGCTGGATATGAGCGCATGACCTGAGCGTCACCATCTCGCCCCTCTTCACTTTGTTCTTCTTTTGATTTAGGTGAAAGTGCTCTAGAGCGCATTGCCTCAAAATCACCATGTCCCGCACGCATATGCCCTTCTTCTGTCGTTGCTGATCTGTAATACAACATCAAAAATACCCTTATGGATGCTGTCAGAGAAGATAATTCTTTCTTCTTCAATGAAACAAGGGAACAAATATCGTGGATCGTGCATCGTTCACGAACAGACACCTCCCCTAAAGCCTGCCACATCTCAGGCTCTAGCCGAATAGACGTCCTGTGCCCATTCACCGTTATATTCTTGCTGATTAAAGATGTGTTTCCATCAGGCGATGCTGAATTATGTCCCCCCGAACCATTTTTCTTACTCATAACTCAAGACCCTTTCACTACTAAAGTATGACTCTATGAATAGAATGTATACTAAAGTATGACTTAATACAACCTTGAGTTATATGTTTTTTAAATTAAATTACCCGTCAGGCACCATAAGCCGCAATGAAATTGCGTGTAACCCCTTATCAATATAGGGTTTTAACAAGTTGTTTATACATTGATGTCGTTCGATACGGCTCATTTTTTCAAAAACAGATGACACAATCTTAAGGTGTATGTGCGTGACTTGTCCGTCTATATAGCCCGCATGACCGAAATGTTTTTCGCTATCATCTCGAATCATAATTTGAGCATCAGGGATTTCTTTTTTTATTGTCTGCTTTATATCTTCTAATAAAGACATTTTAAGGCCTTTTGTGCTATGATTAGGGTTGGTTTTGTAACGTAATAGAACATTAGAATGCATAGAATTAAATTAAAAGAAAATTCACCAGAATATTGGGATGATGGGCGCGAGCCTATCTTGCGCGTATGCGAGCACCCTGAATGCAATGAAAGCGGCGACTGTCGCGCGCCCAAAGATCGCGGGCTCAACAACTACTATCATTTTTGCCAAGAACACGCTCGTGAATATAACCGTCAGTGGAATTATTTTGACGGCATGTCCGAAAAAGACATTGAAGATTACATATACAATCAAACCATTTGGGACCGCCCTACTTTCTCATTCACGACACAGTCTGATATGGAGGATTATCTACGTCGCAAAGTGAAACAAGACTTTTTTGATGAAGAGACAGAACGCCCGAAAAACCAAAGAGAGTATCGCGACAATATCTTCAGGCAATCAGGCACACCAGAAGCTGAAGCACTCGCTATCATGGATTTAGAACCACCTGTGACGCTTGATAGCCTCAAAGCACGCTATAAAAAGCTCGTGAAGAAACACCATCCCGATGCAAATGGCGGCTCAAAAGAATCGGAAGAGACGTTCAAAAAGATCAATATGGCATATACTGTGTTGAAAGTTGCCTATGAGAGCTTTGACAAGCTTCCGAATAGAGACTAAACATGAGTCTATGACAGAACACCTTAGTATTACCCCCGACACAAAAGTCAAAGCCAGCAAAGTTTTCAACATTGATTGTGATTGGGAAATTCCTGCCTTTAAAGAGCGTAGTGAATTTGTACCGGAAATTGACGATTCGTATATTTTCGAACCAGAGACGACCAAAGCCATCCTCGCTGGTTTCATTCACAATAAGCGTGTTCTTGTACAAGGTTTTCATGGAACAGGTAAATCCACTCATATTGAACAAATTGCGGCACGGCTTAACTGGCCTTGTATTCGTATCAACCTCGATTCACATATCAGCCGTACAGATCTGATCGGTAAGGATATCATTACTTTAAAGGACGGTAAGCAAGTCACAGCTTTCCAAGAAGGCTTACTTCCTTGGTCACTACAAAGCCCTGTAGCCCTCGTCTTTGATGAATATGATGCTGGACGTCCTGACGTGATGTTCGTTATACAACGCATATTGGAATCAGGTGGTAAGCTTACCCTTGTTGATCAAAATAAAGTCATCAGCCCGAACCCGTATTTCCGCCTCTTCGCAACAGCTAACACAATTGGCCTCGGCGACACGACAGGCCTTTACCACGGCACACAACAAATCAACCAAGGGCAAATGGACCGCTGGAATATTGTCGCTAGCTTGAACTACCTTAAGCCTGAACAAGAAAAAAGCATTATCCAAGCAAAGCACGCTAAATTCGATAAGGATATTTTGGAACAGATGATCCAGCTTGCCAATTTAACACGCCAAGGATTCATACAAGGTGACCTTTCAACGGTTATGAGCCCACGTACCGTGATGAGTTGGGTTGATAATTACCAAATATTTGGCGATCTGAAACAAAGCTTCCAGCTTTCTTTCCTCAATAAATGCGATGAATTAGAACGCGCGATTGTGAGTGAATATTACCAACGTTGCTTTGGCGAAGATTTATAAAACAACCTCAAAGAAACAGGCTCACCTTTAATGAGCAAAGATGACAGCAAAGTAAAAGATGCGAATGCAATTACATTCAAGACCTTATCTAAAAGTAAGGAAATGAATGTTGAATATGTACCGCGCGCGAACCAGCCTTTCGCCGCGTATGCAATCGGTGATGTTGCGAAGCTTCCTCATCCGCCGCGCGTCTCAGACGAAAAAGACTTAACGCTCCTACGCGGACTTAGCGATTCTCTAGCTATGCGTATTCGTTATCACAAAGGCATAGCTAACAGACCACAATCAGACCTCGCTCTATCAATTATGGAAGCACTCGAAAAAGCCCGGTATGAATCGCTTGGCTCGCTTGAACTACCAGGCCTGAATAAAAACATCACCGAGACGACAAATCATATCTATAAAGAAAAAGGATATACGCAAGCCATCAGCAAAGACGAAGTGCCACTGCATGAGGTGATCTACACCCTCGCCCGCCAGAGCTTTTGCGGCGCCGAGATACCAGAGGCGGCAGAAACCATGCTCGCACTATGGCGTCCGGAGATAAAAAAGAAACTTGGCAATGCCCCATTTTCAAAACTCGTAAAGAGCTTAAACGATCCAGAGAAATTCTATAAAGCGATGCGCGATATCCTCACNCGCCTCGACAAGGATTACGAGGATGAACAAAAGAAACAGCCTGAACCTCCTACAGAGCCGAATGAGGACGACCAGCATGCTCAACATGCCGAAGAGGATGATAATGTAGGGGAAAGCGACGAGGAAGGCGATGAACAAGACGGCGAAGAGGAAAACGCCTCTAGCGCCCAAGAGGAACAAGAACAACACATTGATGCGGATCAATCNGATATNCCTGCCGATGANACNGGNNANACNGCCGCCCAGCGTATCCAAAAACGCAATGATGCCAGTGAAGGACATGCGGTTCATTATAAGATCTACACAACGCTTCACGATGAAACCGTGCCTGCCGAAGAACTCGCCACACCATTTGAGTTAAAACGCCTACGCGCAGTATTAGATCACCAGCTCAGCGCAATGGGCCGTATTATCGGCAAGCTGGCAAACCGCCTACAACGCAAATTAATGGCCAAGCAACAACGTCAATGGATGTTTAATCTGGACGATGGTATTTTGGACACACGCCGATTAACACAAATCATTGCTGATCCATCAAAAAGCGCGCGCTATAAGCAAGAACAAAACACGGATTTCAGAAACACGGTAGTCAGTATCTTGATTGATAATTCCGGCTCTATGCGTGGACGCCCCATCTCTATCGCGGCGATGAGTGCAGATATTCTGGCTCGCACCTTAGAGCGCTGTAACGTTAAAGCTGAAATTCTTGGTTTTACGACCCGCGCATGGAAAGGCGGCAAATCACGCCTATTATGGAGCGATAATGGACAGCCTGCCCACCCAGGTCGTCTCAATGATTTACGCCATATCATTTATAAAAGCGCTGACACTCCTATGCGCCGCGCCAAAAACAATCTTGGCCTCATGCTCAAAGAAGGTATCTTGAAAGAGAATATCGACGGTGAAGCTCTTATCTGGGCGCATAATCGCCTGAGCCAAAGAGCTGAACAACGTAAGATCCTCATGGTAATCTCTGACGGAGCACCTGTTGACGACTCAACTCTTGCGGTCAATGGCTCAACATATCTGGAGGAAGATTTGCGCAATGTCATAGGCTGGATCGAGAGTCGCAACCAAGTAGAACTCTGCGCCATTGGTATCGGCCATGACGTTACACGCTACTACAACCGCGCGATAACAATTCGTGACGCACAAGAGCTAGGCGAAACTATGATCGGCCAGCTAGAACAATTGTTTGGTGACAATAAAAACAGAATGCGTTAATCCTAATAACTATGAGCAATAAAGTATATAAACCAAAAGCAATTAGTGGGTTCCCTGAATGGTTGCCTGAAGTCCGCCTTGTTGAACAGCAATGGATGGATCATATCCGCCGTGTTTTTGAAAGCTATGGCTATTGCAATATCGAAACACCGTCTGTCGAAGAACTTGATGTCTTGCGAGCTAAAGGCGAAGTCGATAAAGAAATTTATGTACTAGAACGTCTGCACAAAGATGATGACGACGAATCAGAAGCACGCCTTGCGATGCATTTTGACCAGACTGTCCCGCTAGCCCGTTACACGGCCCAGCACTTCAATGACCTTGTCTTCCCTTTCAAACGTTATCAAATGCAACGCGTCTGGCGCGGCGAACGCCCACAACTTGGCCGTATGCGTGAATTCTATCAATGTGATATTGATGTAATCGGCATTGATAACCTCCCACTTCACTTTGATGCGGAAATGCCTGCTGTTATATATGAAGCGCTCGAAGGCTTAAATATTGGCCGCATCCAAATTAAAATCAGTAACCGTAAAATTTTACTGGGTCTTCTTGAAAGCATGGATATCAAAGACATGATTGCTGTGACGCGCTCTGTCGATAAACTTGATAAAATCGGCGTTGATGGCGTTGTGCAAAACCTTGAGGTTGACGGATTATCCAAAGATCAAATTGATACAGTTATGACCTTAGTCCAGAGCAAAGACCTTACCTCAATCACACCTGCAAACGAGCAGATGAAAGAAGGCTTAGAAGAACTAATCTTCGTTATGGACCAATTAAAGCATTTACCAGAAGGTGCCGTTGTTGCCGATCTATCTATTGTGCGCGGATTGGATTATTACACAGGCACAGTCTATGAAACGAATTTGCTAGATATCCCTGAATTTACATCTTCCGTTTGTTCAGGCGGCCGTTTCGATGACCTCGCCAGTTCATATATCAACAAGCACCTACCCGGCGTTGGTATTTCCATAGGTTTTTCTCGTCTATTCGATGTGCTCTATCAAAACGGCCACATAAAAACGGGCGCTAAAAGCCCTGCTGATATTCTTGTTATTCTTCCGAATAAGGAACAAAGAGCCCTTGCGAGTGAAACAGCACAGGCTTTACGCAAGCGTGGCCTAAAAGTCGAGCTGTATCACGCACCGCAAAAGCTAGCAAAACAACTTTCCTATGCCGAAAAGAAAGGCATCTCACATGTCTGGTTTCCTCCATTTGATGAAGGCGGCAAGCACGAGGTAAAAAATCTTGAGACGAAAGAACAAATCGAAGCTGATCCAAACACATGGACGAAAGATGCTTAATAAACTCTTTTTATCTGCTGCGTTCATCTCCTTTGCTGTAGGCGCACATGCTCAAAACGCTGTAGACAGTAATACAGAAGCTTACACTTTTACGAACCCTGCTTGTGATTTTGAAGTTGATCTTCCCGAACCATTCTATGAAAAGCAACTTTGTCAGGACAATACTGGCTTGCAATGTACAGACAAAGCCAATTTCACCAAAGAAATAGAAGGCGGCGCTCTCTTTGTGGATTTACTATGCGTGCCAATGCCGGAGGGCTATTACGACTTTTATAACAAAGAAGCTATTGCCGCTTTTACGAGTCGCATGTTCGAAGAAAAAGGCATCGACCCGAGCAATGCTGAGTTCAGTTATTTAGATGACCCTGAAACGAAAATCAAAAACTCAACAGCCATTGTTCAAAGTCAGGCCGGCCTGTACCCTGCCCTTAATATTGCACAATTTTGGGTTAGCCCGAATTCAATGCTCAGCACCGAAGTTAAGATCATCAACGGACTCGGCAATGAAAAACTCAATGAAATGAGCGGCAAGATCATCCAATCGACCCGTACAAAAGCGAGTTATGTCCCACCACAAGATAAAGAAGCGCTTATCTCGCCGCCGGCTACACTTCCCCAAGCCGAGTAACCAGTAATTTTACGCCGCGAAAGATTTTATTTTTTGCACCATAGCGTAAAAGCCGTTACGGCGCTGCGGCGTGATATTCTTTGAAAGGCCTAAATCATCGAAGATCCCTTCAATATTAATATCGGCAATATCTGCCCTATTCTGTTCATTATACGCAAGATAAAGAATATAAATCATGCCTTTAGTGATATCGCCGTTACTGCTCGCGATAAAATGAAATCTATCTCCATCAAAGGATGGAACCATCCATACTTTGCTCACACAGCCCGGTACAAAATATTCCTCCGTCATATATTTTTCTGGAAAATCAGGCAATTTGTCTCCTAATTCAATAAGATAGGCATATCTGTCCTCCCATCCATCAAAATAAGAGAAATCATTGATTAGTTCTGTAATTGCGTTATTTTTAGTCATGTTAATAAATATTTCACCAATTGCGTAGAAAGATAAGATAAGGGTTGCGCCCTCGCTTGGCAATTGGCAAACTTATTGCATTGAATCGAATATAAAAAGGCGAAACACAGTATGAGTAAAGACGACGATAAAGAAAAAGACAGCAAGAACACGCTATACTGTTCCTTCTGCGGTAAATCACAGCACGAAGTACGCAAGCTGATTGCTGGCCCCAATGTCTTCATTTGTAATGAATGTGTTGAGCTATGTATGGATATTATCCGCGAAGAAGACAAAACACAGCTTGTGTCTTCAGGCGATGAAATTCCTGCTCCATCAGAAATTAAAGCTATTTTGGACGACTATGTAATTGGACAAGAAGCCGCGAAACGCGCTCTGTCTGTTGCTGTTCACAACCACTATAAACGTCTTGAGCATGGTGCAACTGGATCAGGCTCAGATATTGAGCTATCAAAATCAAACATTCTGATTCTTGGTCCGACAGGTTGTGGTAAGACCCTTCTTGCTCAAACTGTTGCCCGCGTCTTGGATGTGCCGTTTACAATGGCCGATGCAACAACATTAACCGAAGCCGGTTACGTTGGTGAAGATGTTGAAAACATCGTATTGAAGCTTCTCCAAGCCTCAGACTACAATGTTGAGCGAGCACAACGCGGTATCGTTTACATTGATGAGATCGACAAAATTAGCCGTAAAGGTGATAACCCATCTATAACACGTGATGTTTCAGGTGAAGGTGTGCAACAAGCTCTCTTGAAATTGATGGAAGGTACCGTTGCTTCTGTACCGCCTCAAGGTGGCCGTAAGCACCCACAGCAAGAATTTTTGCAGGTTGATACCTCAAACATCTTGTTTATCTGTGGCGGTGCGTTCGCCGGTATCGATAAAGTGATTGAAGCGCGCGGCAAAGGCACCTCAATTGGTTTCGGTGCAGAAGTAAAGGATGCGGCAGAAGAGAAATCTACAACAGAGCTTCTTCACGAACTTATCCCTGAAGACTTAGTGAAATATGGCTTGATCCCTGAATTCGTTGGCCGTCTGCCTGTTATTGCAACATTGGAAGAGCTTGACGAAGATGCACTGGTGACAATCCTGACGGAGCCTAAGAATGCTTTTGTTAAGCAATATAAGAAGCTATTTGGCCTTGAAGGTGTTGAGCTTGTATTTGAAGACAGCGCATTGAAGGCGGTTGCGAATGAAGCGATCCAACGTAAAACTGGTGCGCGTGGCCTAAGGTCCATTCTTGAGAACCTGCTACTGGATACTATGTTTGACCTGCCTGATCTGGAAGACATCAATGAAATCGTGATTGATGAGGATGTGGTCAAAGGTAAGAAAGACCCTATCCAGAAAAAAGGTAAAAAGAAGACGACAAAAAAGTCTGATGACAAAAAAGACGAGAAAACGCTAACAGCGGCGTCTTAGTCGGATAGATAAATTATCATAAAAATTAAAAAACGGGCCAAATAGGCCCGTTTTTCTTATTTTCTTTTTATGCCCTTTACTCATCCACGGGCTTAAAGCCAATTTTGCGCGTAAAATTATGCTTTGCCGTAATCTCACGCACAGTCCCTGATTTCGAGCGCATCACGATTGAATGAGTCGTTGCCGCATTCGCTGACCGCCTTACACCTTTAAGCATCGTGCCATCTGTCACCCCTGTCGCGGCAAACATCACATTCTCACCATACGCCATATCATCCATAGTGTAGACCTTGTTCAAGTCTTCAATACCCCATTTCTTCGCACGGGCTTTTTCACCTTCATTGCGGAAAGTTAAGCGACCAAGCATTTGACCACCAATACATTGCAGCGCCGCCGCCGCAAGAACACCCTCAGGTGCACCGCCTGTACCCATATAAACATCCACGCCGGTATCCGCATCCGTCGTAGCGATAATACCGCTGACATCACCATCGCCAATCAGCATGATGCGTGCCCCCGCCTCACGAATATCTGATATAAGCTCCTGATGACGTGAGCGATCAAGAACACAAACCAAAATTTCATCCATGCGACATTTCTTCGCCTTAGCAATCTCTTTTAATATCGCCTGTGGCTTTGCATCCAGATCAAGAATATCTTTGGGCAATCCCGGCCCAACAGCTATTTTTTGCATATACACATCCGGCGCGTTGAGAAAACCACCAGACTCCGTCATCGCGATCACCGCCAGAGCATTCATGCCACCTGTCGCTGTAATAGTTGTCCCTTCGAGTGGATCGAGTGCAATATCAACCTTCGGGCCTTTGCCTAAACCAACTTCTTCACCGATATAAAGCATCGGCGCTTCGTCACGCTCCCCTTCTCCGATAACCACGGTTCCTTGTATACCGAGGCTATTTAAGGCTGAACGCATCGCATCAACAGCGGCCTGATCTGCCGCATCTTCATCACCGCGCCCAACCAGACGTGACGCTGCCAATGCCGCCGCTTCTGTCACACGCACAGCCTCAAGGGCCAAATTACGGTCCATAGAAAAACGCTCATCTTCAGGGAGTATAAAATGATCCTCTATTGTCTTTTCTTTTACCATGAGGTCATCTCCAATCTGTTGGTTTGATGTATTTAATAGCCAGTCAAACTGCGCGGCGCTTTATTTGCCGTACCCACAGTCGTATTTTGCGTTGGTATAATTGGTTCTTGCGATACAGCGCTGCTATCACTCCAGCGTGTTAGGCTGCGCGTTTGTCGTGTTGTTTGGCGCGTATCAGCTTTATATGACTGCGCTTTTGATAATTTCATCTGCGGGTTCACCGCTGTTAGTCTCCGCCCCGCCATTCCTGTAAACACAGGCTGAACATTTGACTGGTCCAGCATAGGTTCAGCCTCAACACTGCGCTCCCTCATTGGCGAGTAACTATCTTCCAGCGGATACACAATCACATCTTCGGATAAGCTCTCAGAATAATTATCCATACCAATTTGCGGATAATGTCTGGCGTATTGTTCTTTTTTCGGTAAAAGAACACCTGAAACCGATGCTGTTTCGCCGCCTAAAGGGTAAACGCGCACATCACTGCCATAGCTACCCTGCACATAGCTGAGCGCTGAAACATCATTCGCCACAGATGTATTAATACTATGGAGTGTTTTATAGGTTTCAAACAAAGGATCATTGGTTGTCGCCAAACGCATCGCCACCGCATCGACGCTGTTATTCACTTCTTTTTCAGCCGCAAGCTGTTGTTCTAAATACTGAATTCGTTGCTCCATCTGCGCTTTTTCATATGTTGTTGTCTGGCATGCACCCAAGCCCACCAAAAGACCAGCCGAAAGACACAAAGTTGATAGAGCCGATATGATTTTCATTTTATTCCTTATATGCGCTTTTAAATTGTGATATAACGCGTTGACAAGTATAGGAACTTTCGAGAGCTCTTACAATGCCAAACAATGCGAAAAATACCCATAAAGACACAGATAAACAAGGGCAAAAGCCTGACTATCCTGACTTTTTAGAAACAAGCCAACGTATTATGGATCTGTGGATACGCATGGGCAAAATGCTTGGCGAACAAGAAGCGCCGCTCAAACGCTTTGAAAGCTTCGCTCAGACGACAGACCCCTTCAACCTCAGCGAAGCCGTTGGCGCCTATTGGAAACGCGTTATGGATGACCCTGAGAAGTTCATTCAATCCGGTTTTGACCTATGGCAACAAAACACACTGATCTGGCAAGAAATCTGGCGCGACTACCTTAAAAAAGGTCGTCAGGATTTCAAAGACGCTCTTAGCAATCCTCAAGAAAGCATCAAAAAAGTCTCTGACCGCCGTTTCAAAAGCGATCTTTGGTATGCTAATCCCTATTTCCACTTCCTAAAAGAAGCCTACATATTCACCGCAGGATGGATATTAAAACGTGTCCAAAATACAGACGGGATGGATAAACATACCAAAGAAAAATTGGCTTTTTTCACGCGCCAATATATTGACGCTCTTTCGCCCACAAATTTCCCGTTCTCTAACCCCGATGTTTTACAAGAAATCATCTCTACGGGCGGCTTGAACCTGATCGAAGGCATCGAGAACATGCTGGATGACCTTGAATCCTCCGAGCATTCCTTCTTTCCGCGCACAACGGATAAAAAAGCCTTCTCCGTCGGCAAAAACCTTGCCATTACAGACGGCGCCGTTGTTTACCAAAACGACTTAATGCAACTCATTCAGTACACACCGAGCACCGATAAAGCCTTCAAGACACCGATGCTGGTTGTGCCGCCATGGATTAATAAATATTACATCCTCGATATGCGCCCCGATAATTCCTACATCAAATGGATGGTTGATCAGGGTCATAGCGTCTTTGTCATCTCTTGGGTCAATCCGACTGAAAAACACCGCGACAAGAGCTTTGAACATTACATGGAAGAAGGCGTGCTGACCGCTATAGATGAGATTGAAAAAATCACAAATGAAGCGGCAGTGAACGCTATAGGCTATTGCATTGGCGGTACGCTCCTGACTGTTACACTGGCTTATCTGGCCTCCAAAGGCGAACAAGATAAGATAAAATCAGCGACATTCCTAACCACGCTCGTCGACTTCGAAGAAGCTGGCGATTTGACTATCTTTATTGATGACGCCCAGATCAAAGTTATCGAAGAGCAAATGAAGGAAAAAGGCTATCTGGATGCGACTTATTTAAAATCCACCTTCAGCCTACTCCGCGCTAATGACATGATCTGGTCTTTTGTGGTCAATAACTATCTACTTGGAAAAGACCCTTTCCCGTTTGACCTGTTATATTGGAATGACGATGCCGTGAACTTGCCAGAAGCAATGCACAGCTATTACCTGCGCAACATGTATCTTGAAAACAACCTGATAAAGAAAAACAAACTCAAGATCAAAGATACCCCTATAGACATCACAAAGGTTAAGACACCTAGCTATTTCCTCTCAACCAAGGAAGACCACATAGCGCCGTGGAAAGCCACATATCAAACAACACAATATTTCAGCGGTCATTGCACCTTCACGCTGGCCGCATCAGGTCATATAGCTGGCGTCGTTAATCCGCCAAAAGCTAAGAAATACAGCCACTGGAGAAATGATAAGACACCTGCCGATGCCGATGAATGGTTTGAAACGGCAACAGAGCATAAAGGGTCATGGTGGTCAAACTGGGAAAAATGGGTCGCTAAGACATCAGGCAACAAGGTCGATGCACGCCAAATCGACAAAAAACGTGTCATAGAAAAAGCACCTGGCTCCTACGTGAAATAAGTTTATCTCTTAGAGAATGTGCCGACGTAATGTCCATAACCTTGACGGCGCAGTTTAGATAATACACGCACAGGTGCTTCTTCTATATCTGCAAAACATATAACGCTCGGCGCCCAATCACTCATTTTGTCACAAAACACAGGACGGATATTTCCCTCCCCATCTTGCCACTTTCTAAGCGCCACAAAATGATGGTCGTTATATCCCCCGCGGTGAACAGCGAGTTCCTGCTGAGCTGCTATACCCATGAAAAACAAAACAAGATTCAAGTCCGTCATATCTGAAATAGACATGCACGCTTTATTCAATCCATCTGCTTTCATATACGCCAAAGATTTATTTCGCACGCTTCTGGCTTTTCCTTTTTGCGCGGCGGCTTCAAAAAATGCACGCGCTCTTAGAACATCTTCGTCTGCGGGTATAATGCCCACGCGCTCAAAATCATTGATCGCAAAAGCATAACAATTTGCATCATTTCGTCTTGTGAACCAATGACTATCTCTATCTGGAAACCACGGCAAAGCATCGATTAAAGACTGCGCTTTTTCAGGCTCATCCATTAAGAACGATGTTATAGTTGTTAAATCTTTAATACTTTGGCCAAACTTTTTTCTCATGCATCATGAGATAAAGATGTTTTTTCATTATGTCAAAATATTACTGGAATGCCACTTCGTTGAATGAGCGGAGTTTACGGCTGTGGAGCTTGTCTGTCCCCATATTACGCAAGATAGACATGGTCATCAAACCGATCTCAAGGTGCTGTTCTACGCGCTGACGGTAAAAACTATCCGCCATGCCGGGGAGCTTGAGCTGTCCATGGAACGGTTTATCCGATACACATAAAAGCGTGCCGTAAGGTACACGGAAGCGATAACCATTGGCCGCAATCGTCGCCGATTCCATATCAAGCGCAATCGCGCGGCTTTGTGAGAGCATTAGCGTATTCTTAGCTGAAGGTTGCAATTCCCAGTTGCGATCATCAATCGTCGCCACCGTACCTGTGCGCATCACTTTCTTACGGTCATAACCTTCGAGGCCGACAACATCCGACACAGCGACTTCCAAGGCTTGTTGTATTTCAGCCAGTGGCGGGATCGGAATATGCGGCGGTAAATCTCCATTCAAAACATTGTCCAAACGCAGATAGCCATGTGCTAGCACATAATCACCTAAGTTCTGAGATGAGCGTAGCCCCGCACAATGACCGAGCATGAGCCATGCATGTGGCCTGAGCACAGCAACGTGGTCTGTAATTGTTTTGGCGTTGGATGGACCTACACCGATGTTAATCATCGTAATGCCGTTACCATCTTTACGTTTTAAATGGTAGGCAGGCATTTGCGGCATACGGGATAGCGGAAAGCCTATCTCTTCTGCACGCTTAGGGTGATGTTTTTGATTAAAGAATTGGTGGTCGCCCGGCATAACAAAACTGTCATACTCACTCGCATCATCCTGGTGTTTATATTTCTTACCTTTGCCCTTGGCCATCAATTCCTGTGCCATTTTGACAAATTCATCAATATAGAATTGATAGTTCGTAAAGATCACAAAGTTTTGGAAATGGTGCGAGCTTGTCCCGCAATAATGGCGCAGTCTTAAAAGGCTGAGATCAATGCGCGATGCAGGAAACAAAGACAGAGGCTTATCTTCATCCGGTCCGACAACATAGGTACAATTAGCAATCTCATCATCCATCAGATCAAGGTCAGGGCGATCAAAAAGCTGCGGCAGCTTTTCCAAAAGCTCTGGTGTCAGATCATTCTCAAGGTGAAAATTCTCACCAAGAGCAAAATGCACCGGCATATATTCATCGCTTTCCCCTATTTCAATAGGACAACCATGATTCTCTATAAGGAGTGTCATTTGCCTTAAGTAATACTCGCCATAAATATCAGGGCGTGTCACCGTTGTGCTATAACACCCATTCTTTTGCGCAAAACCGAAAGACACGCGGCTGTCTTTTTGAGACACGTTCTTGGGCTTAATTTTGATATAGGGGTAACAGGCCCGTACAGGTGTTTTAGGCACAATCCCGTTGGAAAATTCTACGAAATTATCGTGCAGGAATTTAATATTACGATCATATATCTTTTTGATCGCCTTCAGCGCGTCCTGAGGGTCTTTGTACTTCTTCGGCGCTATAGGTTTAGGCATTTTGTATTTCATAGCCTAATCATGCCCTAAGCGCGGCGGCTATTCAATTCCTAAAAGCGACTTCGCGTAATCTTGCGCCTTAAACGGGCGTAAATCATTGATCCCTTCCCCAACACCAAGCAGGTGCACGGGCAAGTCAAATTGATCCGCCAGAGAAACAAGCACCCCACCTTTTGCAGAACCATCCAGCTTTGTCACAATAAGGCCTGTAACATTGACCATTTCTTTAAAGACTTCAACCTGAGAATGTGCATTTTGCCCCGTTGTCGCGTCAAGAACCAGAAGGGTTGCATGTGGTATTGCCTCGTCCTGTTTTTTTAAGACGCGGACAATCTTCGCCAGCTCTTCCATCAAATTCGACTTATTCTGCAAGCGCCCAGCCGTATCAATCATCAGCACATCAACGCCTTGTTCTTTCGCCGCCGCATAAGCTTCATAGGCTACCGCCGCCGCATCGGCGCCAATATCTTTCTTGATCACAGGACAGTTATTGCGTTCTCCCCAAACGGCCAGTTGCTCTACCGCCGCGGCGCGGAAGGTATCCCCTGCCGCCAGCATAACTTTCTTACCAAAATCTTTTTTGAGCCAGTTTGCAATTTTACCAATCGTAGTTGTTTTACCTGCACCATTTACACCAGCGACTAAAATAACCATTGGACCATCGACGCTCTCAAAAGGCATAGGCTTAGCAATAGGCTCCAAAATATCCGTGATTTTTTGTGCCAGATATTCTTTAACTTCATCAGGTTCAATATCTTTACCAAACCGTTCAGAGCGAAGTTCTCCAACAATCTTACCCGCAGTAGACGGGCCAAGATCGGCGGTAATCAACAATTCTTCAAGCTCTTCCAATGTCTCATCATCAAGCTTTTTCTTCGTAAAGATATCCGTGATACCTGTGCCGATTTTCTTTGATGACTTCGTAAGTCCCTTGGTAAGCTTTGAGAACCAGCCACCTTCATTGCTGTGGTCGGAAAGGTCTTCAGCTTCTTTCATATCTTCTGCAGGCGTATGTTTAGGAGTCGGTTGCTCGTCCGTTTCTTCTAAGATTTCATGCTCTGTTTTTTGCAGTTCATGTTTGTCATCTTCGGAAAGGTCAGAGTCTTCCGTATCTATGGAAGGCTCTATATCAGGAGCATTATCGGGGTGGAGAAGCTTTTCATCATTAGCTTCTTCATCTTGTGCTTTTTGATTCTTTTTTTTACGCCAAAATATCATGCTATTAACAATAAGCCTTTATTCGGAAACTTCAATTACAAAAGATCAAACACCGTTATAAATAAACACCACAGATGCTATAACCAGAACAAAGCCAAATGCCTGCTGAGGATGCATTTTTTCCTTTAAATAAAGCCGTGCAAAGATCACAAAAGCACACAGACTTATCAGTTCTTGTAGTATCTTGAGTTGCGGCAAAGTCACTTCACCATATGCCATACGGCTGCCTGTTACGTGGAAGATGTACTCGAATAAAGCAATGCCCCAGGATATAAAAATGATCTTACGAATACCGACTTGCTTATGACGCAGATGTGCATACCACGCAATGACCATAAACACATTCGATAAAACAAGGGCGCAGACCAAAAATAATGGCACACCCATGAAATAACCCATGCTTTGGTACAAACTTTGGAGATCCATTACTTATCCCTTCGCCTGAATTTAAAATTTATTTTAATAGGCGGCGAAAAAACAAGATACGCTCCCGCGAGTAAACACAGATATGAAATCAAGTCTTTAAAGCTCATGTTTTGCGCAAAAAACACGGTTGTAAAAATGATAAATCCGGCAACCGTAAAAATCGTTTGAATGACACGTAACTGCACTGCCGTTAGATACGCATGTCCTTTTCTGTTCGCAGGTACATGGAGCCAGTATTCTGGCAAAGCAAGCGCCCAACTCATCAATATAGCAATACTAATCGGCAATGCCGCAAAACGTAAATGCGCATACCATGCCGCCGCCATGATAATATTAGCCAGCAAAAGCATTGTTAGCGCCTTAAGTATATCTTTATTTTTCCGGCCCTGTGTACGGCGGTTAATTTGATAGGAACGCTCCATTTTATCTGGGTTATCAAAATCAAGAGCCCCTGAGAACATCAGGTAGATATAGGTCGCCCCAATCATGAAAAGCGCAACAATAATGCCAAACATTTAAATAATCTTTCCAAATAACTGCCCATCTATTGTTTCAGTTATTTGGATTTTTGCAAGGCTGCCGATTTCAAGATCGCCTTCGAAGTGAACCTCAGCAAAGCATTCCGTATGGCCTACACCATTCTTTTCAACCACGATCATCGCTTCCTTGCCGATTTGGGCTTCATTGAATTTTTTAAGCTGTGCTTCACCTAGTGCTCTAAGTTTAGCCGCACGTTCTTTTCGTGTCGGAACATATACTTGCTTACTCGCAGGGATTTTGGCCGCTGGCGTTCCCTCACGTTCTGAATAGGGAAAGACATGCAAGAATGTCAGATCGCATTCTTCAACGATCTTCATTGAGTTCTCAAACATCTCATCTGTTTCGGTTGGGAAGCCCGTAATGATATCAGCGCCAAAGGATACGTCTGGACGAAGGCTACGTGCTTTCTTGCATACATCAATGACATCCTGCCTGTTATGGCGGCGTTTCATGCGCTTGAGGATCATATCATCCCCTGCTTGCAAGCTCAGGTGCAAATGCGGCATAAAGCGCGGCTCATTCTCTAACAACCACCACATATCTTCATCAATCTCTACAGGGTCTAATGAAGACAAACGTAAGCGCGGCAGGTCCGGCACAATCGCCAAAACGCGGCGGATCATTTGTCCGAGTGTCGGCTTGCCAGGCAAGTCAGGACCATAAGAAGTAACATCAACACCTGTAAACACAACTTCGTTAAAGCCCTGCGCCACCAAATGCTTCACGGCCTGTGTAATTTCACCAATCGGCACAGAGCGAGAATTACCGCGGCCATAAGGAATAATGCAAAACGTACAGCGGTGGTTACAGCCATTTTGCACCTGTAGGAAAGCACGAGAGCGGCCATCAAAACCATTAACCAAATGTGATGCCGTTTCGGTCACAGACATAATATCATTTACCAAAAGAGCCTCTTCAGGTTTTCCCGTCCATGTTTCTTCTTTAAGCTTCAAATCATTACCAATGACTTGATCAACCTCATCCATACCGCCATAGCTTTCCGGCGATATCTGTGCGGCACAGCCCGTTACAATAATTTTAGCATTGGGATTCTCACGGCGGGCTTTACGAATGGCTTGACGCGCACTGCGCTCTGCTTCTTTTGTTACTGCGCATGTATTAAAGATAATAGCATCGTCCAGACCTGCCTTATCCGCATGATCTTGCATCACCTGCGATTCATAGGTGTTCAAACGGCATCCAAATGTAACTACTTTTGCGCTCATATGCTGACTATGCGGCCTTTTTATATTCTTTTTGTATTGACAAGCTGGGCTTGAATGTGTTCTTTTACCTCAAATTTCACGGAAATTACAAGGTTTTCGTGTCCAAGGATACCCCGCTACCAACGTAACACGTTCATAGCGGCAATAATGCTTTGGTTTATGGTTGAAAGAATTTAAGGAGTAAAGACTTTGTTTGAGTCTCTCGGTGACAAATTAGGCGGTGTTTTTGATAAATTGCGCGGGCGTGCGACGCTCTCGGAAGATATCGTCAATGAAGCGATGCGCGAAATTCGTATTGCTCTGCTCGAAGCCGATGTTGCCCTGCCCGTTGTAAAACAATTTATTGGCCAGATTAAAGAAGAAGCCGTAGGCGCAGAAGTTATCAAATCGGTAAAGCCTGCCCAGCAAGTGATCAAAATCGTTAATGACGCGATGGTTGACTTACTCGGCGGTACAGACGGAGAAACCGAGCTTGTTATCGACGCTAAACCGCCTGTTGTTTATTTGATGGTTGGTTTGCAAGGCTCTGGTAAGACAACGTCTTCAGCGAAAATTGGCCGCCTTTTACAGACGAAATTCAAAAAGAAAGTCTTGATGGCGTCTCTCGACGTTCAGCGCCCTGCCGCGCAAGAACAGCTTGAAACACTTGGTCAGCAAACCGATGTTGCTACCCTAGAGATCATAAAGGGCCAAAAGCCAAAAGACATTACAAAGCGCGCCATTGATACAGCAAAGAAGGAAGGTTACGACCTTCTCATCCTCGACACAGCAGGCCGTCTTTCTATTGACGAAGAATTAATGAAAGAGGTTGAGGAAATCTCAAAGCTTTCTTCGCCAACTGAAACACTTCTCGTTGCCGATGCAATGACAGGTCAAGACGCGGTAAACACAGCCAAAGCATTCAATGACCGACTAGGTATCACAGGTACCGTCCTTACCCGTATGGATGGTGATGCACGCGGCGGTGCGGCGATGTCTATGAAGGCTGTTACAGGCCGCCCTGTTAAACTTGTAGGTACAGGTGAGAAATGGGATGAGATTGAACAATTCCACCCTGATCGTGTTGTAAGCCGTATCCTCGGCATGGGTGACATTGTTTCAATGGTTGAAAAAGCCGCTGAGACAATCGACCAAGAAGATGCCATGAAAATGGCCGAAAAATTCAAAAAAGGTAAATTCGACCTTGATGATTTCGCCAGCCAACTTAAACAAATGCGCAATATGGGCGGCATGGGCGCGATGCTCAAAATGCTTCCCGGCATGGGCGGTCTCAAGAAGATGCTCGATCAAGCCAATGTTGACGAATCCGTGCTTGTTCAACAAGAAGCAATCCTTTCATCCATGACCAAGCAGGAACGCGCTGAGCCTAAAGTCCTTAACGCCTCACGCCGTAAGCGTATTGCTGCCGGCTCTGGCCGCTCTGTTCAAGAAGTAAACAAGCTATTGAAGCAGTTTGATGGCATGCAGCGCATGATGAAACAGCTTAAAAAAGGCGGTATGGGCGGCATGATGAATGCCATGAAGGGCATGATGGGTGATCAAGGCATGGACCAGCTTATGAAAGCGGCAGGCGCTGACACTGATAAGCTTCAAAAAGAACTCGGCGATGCAGGTCTTGATTTACCTGCTGGTGCTGGCGATAACGGAAGCTCTCTTGGCTCAAACCCCTTCGCACCAGGTGGCGATTTAAGCGGCGCTATGGGCGGCGGCGATGCCTCTATGGATGATCTGCTTTCTATGCCGGGTCTCCAAGGCCTAAAACAAGGAATGTCTAAGTCTCGTTTTACAAAAAAACGCGGCTCTAAGAGGAAGAAGAAAAAGTAATTAACTGATGAACTGCTAATAAAGGAGTAAGAACTATGGCACTTAAAATCAGAATGTCTCGCGGGGGACGCAAAAAACGCCCGTTTTACGCAATCGTTGTCGCAGATAGCCGCATGCCACGTGATGGCCGCTATTTGGAAAAAGTGGGTACATACAACCCTCTTTTGGCTAAAGATGATGAAAACCGCGTAACACTTAACGCAGACCGTGTTAAGCACTGGCTCGGTGAAGGTGCACAGCCATCTGACCGTGTCGCTATCTTCTTGGGTAAAGCTGGCATCATTGATATGCCTGCTCAGAAGAACAACCCGAATAAAGCGAAGCCAAAAGCGGCAGCGCTTCAGCGTGTTGAAGACAAGAAAGCAAAAGAAGAAGCGAAGAAAGAAGCTGAAGAAGCTGCTAAAGCAGAAGCAGAAGCGGCAGCAGCGGCTGAAGCTGAAGCACCAGCGGAAGAAGCTCCTGCTGAGGAAACAGCATCTGAAGAAGCACCAGCTGAAGCACCAGCGGAAGAAGCTCCTGCTGAGGAAACAGCATCTGAAGAAGCTCCAGCTGAAGCTCCTGCTGAGGAAACAGCGTCGGAAGAAGCACCTGCTGAAGAAGAGAAAAAAGAAGAAGCTTCTGCTTAATTCTCAGATAAATTATCAATTATGCGTGGCCTGTGTCTTTACAAACGGGCCGCGCATTTTTATATAAAGCACATGACACAGCGTATCTTAATCGGAAAAATTGCTTCATCACATGGCGTT
The DNA here is from genome assembly GCA_002710775.1 of Micavibrio sp. Classification (GTDB taxonomy): domain Bacteria; phylum Pseudomonadota; class Alphaproteobacteria; order Micavibrionales; family UBA9664; genus UBA9664. Next base: position 51,512 of record PALX01000008.1, read on the forward strand.
AAAGGCCTTGTTAAAGTCGATTTTTATGCTGAAGATACGTCTCTTCTCGATCAAGCTGTCTATACAAGCGAGAAAGATAACAAAACACTCAAAATCAAGCTAAAAAGCAAATCCAAAAACCAATATTTAGCTGAAATAGAAGGCATTACAGATAAAAATTCATCCGATACTTTAAAGGGAACACAGCTTTATATCGAGCGCGATATGATGCCCGAACTGGATGAAGATGAATTCTATCTCATTGACCTCATTGGCCTGCCTTGCTTTGATGAACAAGGACAGGAAGTTGGCACTGTCACCGCCGTCCAAAACTTCGGTGCTTCTGATCTTTTAGAGATCAAACCAAAAGGCAAAGAAAGTTTTTACCTTCCATATTCAGACATCTGTGTTAAAGATATTAAGGAAGACAGGCTGATTGTTGATCTCCCTGAATATCTTTAAACCAAGGATATATGATGAAAAGAACCATAACAGTATTAGCGTCTTTATTACTGTGCGCCTGCGCATCTGTTAGCCCCGTTAAATACCAAGGTAATAATGGTAAAGCATCCTATTCCATGACCTGTAGTGGTATGGGCCGCACAATGGGTAAATGCTATTACAAAGCGAATGAACTCTGCCCGTCAGGCTACACAATTTTATCAGACGCACATGCTTCTTCTGCCCTCTTCGGCGACCTAATGCATGGCAGTGAAGACAAGCTCATTATTGAGTGCAAATAATAATAAGAAAGAAAAATTATGAGCGCTTGGCACGTCAATCTCATCACGCTTTTCCCTGATATGTTCCCTGCCACCCTTGGGCAATCTTTAAGTGGTAAAGCGCTTGAACGTGGCGATTGGTCCTATGCGTGCATCAATCCGCGGGACTTCACCGAAGATGTCCATAAGACTGTTGATGATACTCCTTATGGCGGCGGTGCAGGCATGGTTCTGCGCGCTGACATCTTAGAAAAAGCACATCTATCTATCAAAAAACCGGGGCGTAAAATTTACATGTCCCCGCGCGGTAAAGTGCTAAATCAAGCCCTTGTTAAAGAGCTCTGCGCCGAAGAATCCCTCACCATTCTTTGTGGCCGCTATGAAGGCGTAGACCAACGTTTTCTTGATGCACATGGTTATGAAGAAATAAGCATCGGCGACTATGTACTTTCAGGCGGTGAGCCAGCGGCCATGA
>PALX01000009.1 GCA_002710775.1 Micavibrio sp.
TGCTGAAGATGACCTGCTTTTTAAATTATGGCTCAAAGGCGATAACTCGGCATGGAATGAAGTCCAACAGGATGACGCTGCGAAACGAATTTCTATTCCCGGCACTGTTTTCCATCGGAAAAAATACTGGAAGCAATTTTCTGCGCCGGTAAGTTCCGGAAATACAGTGGTTGAAGTGTTAGTACAGGACGTAGATAAGCGCCGTTATTATGCTCCGCGCTGGGTTCCTGTTGCTGCCCATGAAATTTCACAACAGAAAGATCATGCTGAAGAAGATATCTGGGTGGTTTTTTCCGAGAGAGAAAATGAAAAGGATTTTTCCGATCTTCTTTCGAATTTGTCAGCGAGAAACAGACTGATGATTTTTCCTGCTGCGGAGTTTAATGATGGCGACGCATGCTGGACAATTCGTTCGGGTGAATATGAAGATTACCAAAAAATTGCCAATTTCCTAAAAGACGGAAGTTACAAAAATATCAGGATTGTTCATGCGTGGTCTGCGCGCTCTTACTCCCATGCTTCCGGAACGGACAGGCAGAGTTTTGATCAAGATAAAAAGATGGGGTTTGACAGTCTGATCAATTTGGTCAAGGCAATTAATGATGCAGATGGCGGATCTAGAGTTCATATTGATCTTGTTTCGCGCAACCGTTTCATGGTGACACCGGATGATGTTGTCTCACCGGGGCGGGAAGCTCTCTCGGGAATTGATCTTGTTGTCGGGCAGGAAATTCCGTGGATTTCATGTCGTTCTATTGATCTTGATCGTGGGCGTGTTTCTGAGAATGATGCCTTGATGGAAGAGTTCTCTATACAGCGGACGGGGGCATATGCCTTCAGGGGCAAGAAGAAGTGGCAACGTGTTATCGGCGAGGTTTTGAGCGATAATGTTGTTCAAGGAGATGCTCTCAGGTCTCGGGCGGCGTATGTTATTTTTGGCGGATTTGGCGGTATCGGTCATGTAATCTCGAAATTTCTGGTTGAAAAATATCAGGCGAAGTTGCTGCTGGTGGATAGAAAAAAATCTGCGTCCGAGTATTTGCCCGTCAAGAAAGATCAGTGGGGCAATCATCTGCGAGTGCTTGGCGGGTTGATGAATGACGGCCAACGTCCCAAGTTGATCCATGATGATGCGGAGCTAGTTCGGGATCTGAACGCATTGTGCCGGATATATGTTATGGAGTATTTCGGGCGCGTCGGAATTCAGTTCGAGGCTGGCCAAACATTTTCTTTCAAAGAAGTTCTAGATAAAACGCGTAGTGTGAAAGAGTTGACGCGTTTGATCGAATTTATGCTGCGTTGTCTGGTCGAGGACGGGATTGTCGAAGAGAAAAGTGCTGGTAAGTATAAATGGGTTTCCGCGCCGGATGAGCAGGCGGAAGACATCATCCATAAAGTTAAAGGGCGATATGATGATCTGGGTGGGTTACTGGATTTTCTGAAGCATTGTGTCGATCAGTATGAAAGAGCCATTTCCGGAGATATTCCGCCGATCAGTGTTCTTTATCCCGAAGGGCGGCAGGATTTGATATTGGCTGCGGCCCAGTCGATGTTGGCGCGGAGTACTGGAACAAAATGTAACAAGGCTTTTGCCGCATGGCTGGCAGAATATGCCAAAGCGTCCGCAGGTTCTCTGGTGCGTGTTCTCGAATTTGGCGCGGGGAATCTGTTGCTGACGCGCGAGGTTATGACGAAATTTGCGGAAGAAGGCGTAGATAATGTCGAATATTGGGTTACCGATCTTGGTGGGGGATTTGTAAACAAAGGAAAACTTCTGGCCGAGGAAATGGGGTGGACGGGTATCAAGTTCAAGGTGCTTGATATTTCTGCTGATCCCAAAGCACAGGGTGTTCCTGAAAATTACTTTGATGTGGCGGTTGGCCTTAATGTTGTTCATGCCACTAAAAATATCGGCGAAACATTCTCTCAAGTTCAAAAGTCGCTTTCTCCTGCGGGGAATTTCGCCTTTATCGAATCAATCCGTCATGAACGCTGGGTGGATATGGTTGCGGGTCTCGCCGAGGGGTGGTGGTATTTTGACGATCCTTACCGTGTAACGTCGCCGTTGCTCGATGTTTCGTCTTGGTTACAGGCGTTAGAAGATCACGGCTTTGATGCCGAAGCTTTCCCATCTGATGATGTGGAGAGAAATACTGTTGATTGCGCCTTGTTTTTTGCCAAGGACAACAGGAAAGATCGCCAGAATGAGGGTGTGTCGCCCAAAGCCGTTTCCATGATGGAAAAGCTTACGGAGATGGGTGGTGATGTTCGTGTGATATCCGCTGATGTTGCCGAAATTGATGATGTTCGTGAGGTTCTCCGTTACGCACAACAGGAGTTTGGTGAGGTTAACGGCATCATCAGTACTGCCGGTGAAATTTCCGGTGCGCTGATTTCAAATCTGTCTGAAGCCGACATCGAAAAAGAATTCAGGGCCAGAGTTTTGGGCGGTTTGAATATCGTCGAGGCCTCGCAAGATACGGANCTTGATTTTATCGCCCTTTCTTCTTCGTTGAATACTCTCGTTGGTGGCGAGGGGCAGGCGGCCTATGTGGCGGCTAATGCTGTGGTTTCCGGCATTGCCGAGGCTGACAGAAAGAAAAGGACGGTGTCGCTGCTTTGGGATCGCTGGAAGGATGTGGGGCTCGCTAAAAACTTTCAGGCTACTTACCGCTCTATTACCGGAAAAGATATTGAAGGCGGGATGAGTGAAGAGGAAGGTTTTGAATCGTTTTGCAAGATTCTTGGTTCAGGGTACCCGCAAGTCGCAATGAGTGACGAGCCTTTGGAAAAGAAATTTGAAAGATATATCCAGAAGCCAAAAGTCGGCGATTCCGGCCATAAAGATGCTGTGGAACGAGCCGAAGGGCTTGTCCTAACAGAAGAGGTTTTATGGCTGGNGAATGAAATTGTATCAATTGCGTCCGACAAGCTTGGAATTGAGGAGATTGTGCCGTCCGACAAGTTGATGGATCTGGGCGTTGATTCAATTGTTATTCTGGACTTCCAGATGGCGCTGGAAAGCGCTTTGGGTCTGCGCATCTCGGTTGCATCCCTGATGTCGATGAAGGTCGAGCAAATCGCCAATTCTTGTGTTGATTATAAAAATAATCCAGCCATGGTTCAGGTTCTGGATATCGAGGCTTTTGAAAGTCTAATGAAGACGGCAAGGGGTGGGCAATGAACGAGCCTATGCTGGCACAATTTAAAGAGACCGAGGCGGGGCAGGTGTTTTGTTGTTTGCATCTGCCGCAGCAACCAAGAGCAGACATCGCTGTTCTTGTTTGTCCTCCACTGTTTGGCGAGATGATCCAGTTTCATCGTGCTTTTTATATCCTTTCAGGAAAGTTGGCTGATCAAGGGATTGCTTCTTTGCGTTTTGATTGGCCAGGAACAGGAGATTCCGAAGGTGATCTGAAAGATTATTCGTTGTCCGACTGGCACAAATGCGTGGAGGAGATGGCGCTTTTCCTGATGGAGCAAACCGGAGCGAAGAAAATATGCTTTGTCGGGAGCCGGTTCGGAGCATCCATTGCGGCAAACGAAGCTTTGAATATTGCCGCCGTTGATTCTCTGGTCCTATGGGAGCCTGTTATAGACGGGCGCGGTTATCTTGAGGAATTGGAAGATCAGCATAACGAGTTTCTAAGCCCGTTCCTTGGCAATAAGGCTTCTGTCGAAAATGGGCAAAAGGATATTCTCGGGTTTTCTATTCCCGAAAGGCTGTGGACAGAGATTAGTAATTTCTCGTTTGAGGATGTGGAGTTGGATTGCAATCTCAAGGTTTTGATTATTTCCCAGACAGGCAATAGCCAAATGTACAAAGAATCCTTGTCTGACGAGATTCCGTCTTTGTGGCTCAGGGAAGGAGATCACTTGCATGGCTGGTTGTTGCCTGAAGAGGGTATCTACGATGTTCTCATTCCCGTGAACGAACTGAATACAATCGTTGAGTGGGTGCTCGGGAGGTACAAATGAGAGAAGACATAGTTGCGATTGGAAATGTTCCACAGCGATACGGGATTCTGGCATCAGTGGATGATCCGAAGGCGCCTGCCGTGGTGTTAATCAATAGCGGCGTTGTGCATCACGCCGGTGCCAATAGAATGTCGGTTTTGTTTGCACGTGCATTACAAGAAACTGGAATTGCTTCTTTGCGTTTTGATCTTTGCGGGATTGGCGATTCTCCGGACCGGACAGATGGAATTGGATGGGAGCCGGCGGCGCCGATAGAAATTGGTGAGGCTATCACTGCTTACCGTTTATGCCGACCTGACGGGGCTTTGGTTCTGTACGGGAATTGCGGCGGTTCGGCCAAAGGCTTCTGGACAGCTCTCGTGGATGATCGGGTTGACGGGTTGTTCCTGACCAACCCGCCTCCGCATCCGACTTATAACGGCGAGGATGATCATGTTCCGCCGCATTTACAGGACTTGATCGCTTTACTTGAAAGAGGTGTGAAAGTCGCATTTGTTTATGCGGAAAACGATATCGGGGAAGTTTATTTTTCCAAGTTCCTTCTTCCGCATCTGGACGAGTATTTGAAAGATGACCGTTTTACTGTTTCATCGGTGCAAAAATGCAACCACACTTTTGCCAGTGTAAAGAGCAGGGATGCGGTGATTGAAACAGGTCTGGGGTGGGTGAAAAGGATGTTCGCAACAAAACAGGAATGAGAAGAGACAATGTGCGGTATTGCAGGTGAGTTTCATATTGAAGGCGGAGCACAATCCTCCATATTTTGGGGTGATGTTGTTTCGATGATGCGTCGACGCGGTCCGGACTGCCAGAATGTGTGGCGGAAAGGGGATAGCTGTGTACTGGGTAGCACGCGCTTATCCATTCTGGACGTAGATGAAAGAGCCAGTATGCCGATGGTTTCTTCTGATGGTAAATTCGCACTGTCACTCAACGGAGAGATTTATAATTTTCGTGAAATCCGCCGTGAACTGGAGAGTATGGGTTATGTTTTCAAGACATCGGGGGATACAGAAGTCGTCCTGTATGCGTTGATGGAATGGGGCGTTGGTGCCCTTGATCGCTTTAACGGTATGTTTGCTTTGGCTTTTTATGACGGGCGTGATGACAGTCTTCTTTTGGCGCGCGATCATGCGGGTATCAAGCCACTTTATTTTTACAGACATTCAAAAGGAATTGTTTTTGCTTCCCAGTATGACCAGATTTTAGCCTATCCGGATAATGCACAAAGGGAACTGGATAGGGATGCTATCTCAATGTATTTGCGGTTGGGGTACATTCCTTCTGGTATGTCGCCTCACAAGGGAGTCGAGATGTTGCCCCCCGGATGCAGGTTAAGGATAGACAAGAGTAATGTGGTCCATCAGGAGCGGTGGTTTTCTTTCCCCGAACAACATGACGGGACGTGGGTAAGAGGGGATGAGGCTCAAGAACTGGTCACCGAGGCAGTTGAGCGCGCGGTTCGTCGCCATATGGTCAGTGATGTGCCAGTCGGATGTTTTCTCTCCGGCGGGGTTGATTCTCCGTTAATTGCGGCTTGTGTAGCGGAAAATTCATCAACAACCATTCCGTCTTTTACTATCGGTCTGGAAGGCGTTGATCTTGATGAAAGTGAAGTGGCCCAGCGTTATGCCGATGCGTTGGGGCTTGACCATGAAACTGCGTGGCTCAATCTCGATAATGCAGCGGACTTGACGGTGGAAGCTCTCGATATGTTGACCGAGCCTATGGCGGATGAGGGAATTATTCCAACGCTTCTGGTTTCAAAGATTGCCAAAAAGAAAGTTACTGTGGCCCTTTCCGGCGAGGGCGGTGACGAGATGTTTTGGGGTTATTACCCCAGACAGAGCCGTATTATGCGCGGAGTGATGCCTGCCACAGGTGAGGCCTATCTGGAATCTTTTTCGGAGTTCACAAAAACCCAGTTCGGAAGATGTTTTCCTTCCGAGGTATTCTGGCCTCAAGGGTTGGGTGGATACAGTTTTTCCGAAACTGATCCTGAAAAAATCGCGTTTGAGATTAGAAAAACGGAATATGAGTGGTATTTGCCTTTTATTCTTTTAAAAACAGACCGCGCGAGTATGCACCATTCTCTGGAAGTTCGGGTACCGTTTCTTGATCGGGAAGTTATTTCTGTCGCCAGTAAACTCCATCCTGATGATTGCATGGATTTTGATGCTCAGCTTGGAAAACTCCCGCTTAGGAAAATGCTGAGTAAATATTTGCCGAAGCAGGAGAAAATCAAAAAGGGATTTACAATTCCCATTGATGAATGGGTCAGAGGGCCGCTCTATGAAATGGTGGAACAGAGTGTTCGACGTCTTTCCGGCTTTGGCGGAATAGAAGTTGATGAGCGCGCAATTCAGGACTTGCTGCAAAAGCACAAGAGTGGAGAAGAAAATAACGGGATGGCTTTATGGAAGGTTGTTGTTCTGGACTATTGGGCCAATAAATATGTTTCTTCGCCAATCATAAAAGATGCAAGGGCGGGATAGTTTTGTAAGGAAGCAGATGTTGTTTGGTAAAAAGAAAATCAATGGCTTAAATGCGGAAGTCGATGTCACGGAAGACAAGTTCGGCGTTGCCTGTGTTTTTGCAAGCTGCGAGGTGGATGCCTTCGCGGTGTGGGGTTTTCTTCATGCCAGAGACCGCTTTTTTCAAATGGATTTGATGAGAAAAAAAGCTGCAGGCAGGTTATCCGAACTTTTCGGGGAAGGTGCGCTGGAGCTGGATAAGGAGCAAAGGTTTATAGATGTTGCCAAGTATTCTCATGATCTCTGGCGGGATCTTCCTGTGGCGCAGAAAGTGTTGCTCGAGGCTTATACGCAGGGGGTGAATGCCGCCGCCAGACATACGGTTGAGCATCGGATTTTAAGGGTTGATATAGAGCCTTGGCGTCCCACAGATACAATTCTGATTATGCTGGATCTGTTTAAAGCGTTGGCTTTTGATCTTGATGGCGCTTTGTGCGCCGAAACTATGAAAGAGAGTCTTCCTGATGACGTTTCATCATTCTTGATGCCCGATGCAGATATATGGTCCGAAGTGGTAAAAGACGATCCTGCTGTGCCGTTGGATGCATTCAGGGAGCTTCGTTCTTCTCTGAGTGTGGCTGCGAACAAAATAGAAGTCAAAGAAGAGGTTTCCAAAGGGTCGAACGGATGGGTGATTGCGGGAAATTTGTGCTGCTCCGGAAACCCTATTCTGGCCAATGATATGCACCTTCCTTTGTCAGCGCCCAATTTGTGGCACCGGATTCATTTGCAATATAAAGATGTTAATGTCACGGGAATAGCTATTCCAGGTGTGCCTATTGTTTTGTCCGGTGCCAATGACTGGTTGGTCTGGGGAATGACAAATCTTCCGGGGCATACTGTATCTTTGGAAGAGGTCGAGAATCAATCCAGAGTGAAGGAACGGCTTGAAACGTTTAGAGTTTTAAGGGGGCGGGAGCAAACGGTTGCGTATTACGATGCCAATGGCGGGCATGTATTGCGTGAGCGGAATAAAATTGTCCAATGGTTCTTCAAAAAGGAAGCCAGTGTCGATTTCTCTTTACACGATCTAGCCAAAGCAAAGAGTGTGGAAGAAGGTGTTGCCGTTGCGCGTCAATCGGCGTGTGCTCCGATCAATTTGTTGTTGGCTGATGTAAAGGGAAATATTGCGCGAACAATCGCAGGGCGTGTCCCCTATCGTGAATCGGGCCATGTTGATATGGAGAGGGAGGTTCCATCCGAGTATATCAATACGGTTATCAATCCGGACTCCGGACTTCTGGTTTCTGCCAATGATCCGGTTTTGCTCAAGGATTTGTCAATGGCGGGGTGGAATCATCCGTCATCGTACAGGCGACATCGTATCGAAGAAAAGTTGCGGGAAAGCGACAAATGGGACGAGAATAGCGCGTTCGAGCTTCAAAAAGATAAAAAAATTGAGCTTCTGGATTTTTACAGGGAGTTGGCGCTCGAGAGTGGTGAGGCCGAAATTGTGTTGAAGTTACGGCAATGGAGCGGATTTGCTGCAAAAAATGATTCCGTCGCGGTCTTTCTTTCGAACTTCAGATCTGTTCTGCATCAAGAAATATTGTCGTTCTACCTTGCTCCGTGTGTGGAGCGTGATCCGTCCTTCCAGTATGTCTGGAGAAACCCAGAGCCTGCGATGCGCGCGCTGCTTAAGGAACGACATGATGAAACTGTCCCTATTCCGTACAAAAGTTGGAATGATCTCATTGTTCATGCGCTGCGAGAAGCGGAGAAAAGAGATGGGTCGAGTTTTTATGCGGAGTTTATACATCCTTTGGGGCGGAGCAAGTGGCTGAAATTTTTCAATTTGATGCCATGGAATGAAACCAACAATCCGGATTGCGTTTGTTCTCTTGGTAACGGGATTGGCGCGACTGAGCGATTGGTGATTTCGCCGATCAATCAAAAAGATGCAATTTTTGTTATGCCAGGCGGGCAGTCAGGAAATCCGTTTTCACGGCATTATCGTGATCATCATAAATACTGGATTACGGGGAAAACTTTGTCGTTTCTTGCAGGAAATCCGGTAAAAAGATGGCGGATATATAGAGGGCACGGCGATGAAAAGTGAGTGGAAATCAATTGTAGATGTTCTTCGCGCTCATACAGCGTCAAAACCGGAAGCGTTGGCTTATCTGTTTCTGGTCGATGGTGAGAAGCAAGAGGAGAAAATCAGCTATGCTGAGCTTGATTCCAGAGCAGGTCAGATGGCGGCCTATTTTTCTGCGCGATTGGAAAAAGGAGACCGTGTTCTCGTTTCCTTGCAGAATCCGATTGATTTTCTGACGACGTTTCTGGGCCTGATATATGCGGGTTTAATTGCCGTTCCTGTGTCCGATATCGGCAGCAAAGGCGGTCTGGTGCGAATGCTGGGCCAGCAGAAAGATTGTCAGGCAAAGTTACTGGTTACATCAGCCAAGGAGTTGGCTCTGGTCAAAAAGAGAGGAGCGGATATCTCCGGTCTTAATGTTGTTATTTTCGAGGATGTCGCGCTTGATGGTTCGGGAATTCTTCCAGTGGAAATTGCGCCGGATGATGTGGCATTCTTGCAGTATACGTCAGGGTCTACCAGCAAGCCGAAAGGCGTTGTCGTTACCCATGGCAATATCATGGCCAATGAGGCTATGATCAAAGAGGCTTTCGAGCATGATGATCGGACTGTTTTTGGAAGCTGGTTGCCACTCTTTCATGATATGGGATTGATTGGTGGTGTGCTACAGCCGTTATATCTCGGTGTTCCGTCATATGTAATGACGCCACTTCATTTTCTAGAGAAGCCTGTGCGCTGGCTGGAAATGATCAGTCGTTACCGTGTTACAACCAGTGGCGCCCCCGATTTTGCTTATGATCTTTGTGCAAAAGTTGTCGGGGATGGTGACAAGTCTCACCTTGACCTGTCGTCATGGAAAGTAGCTTTTTCCGGTGCAGAGCCTGTCAGGACGGAGACTTTGAGGGACTTTTATTCCTCTTTCTCCAAGTGCGGTTTTGATCAAAATGCATTGTATCCGTGTTACGGGCTGGCAGAGTCGACTTTGCTGGTCAGTGGATCGAAGGCGGGCCGTGGCGCTCTGGTAGAGCAGATTTCACGGAAAGCTCTGGAGGAAGGCCGCTTTGATACAGGCTATGAGACTGGCCATGAAAAGTCGAGACTGGAAATTGTCAGTGTCGGCATGTTGCGTGAGGGGAATCGTGTTGTCATCGTCAATGCGAAGGATATGGAGCTTGTTGCCGAGGGGGGTATCGGGGAGATATGGGTTTCTGGCGAGAGCGTTGCTCGCGGTTATTGGAATCATATTGAGGACGGGGAGTATAAGGCTTTTGGCAATCGTCTTTCCGACTACCCCGAAGAGCAGTTTCTAAGAACGGGAGATCTCGGTTTTGTTGACAAGGGCGAGCTTTATGTCACCGGACGTATCAAGGATGTTTTGATCGTCAGGGGGCGGAATTTTTATCCTGCGGATATCGAGGCGACGGCTATTCAAATGGGCATTATTCGCCGACATGGCGTTTGTGCTGCTGTTGATATCGGTGAAGATGGGGATAATAACATCACTTTGCTGATCGAGGTGAAGAAGAGCCAGATTGAAGATGCGGATAGAATGGCTGATGAAATTCGGCGCTGTATTCAGGAATTTCACGAGCTGAAAATTGACACAATTGTTTTTGTTAGCGGACGCTTGCCAAGAACAACAAGTGGCAAAATCCAAAGAAGTCTGTGCGCAAAGCAATATAAAGACGGCGAGTTAAAGTTGTTCTTTGAAAGCTGTTTGGGCGGGGATGACGAGAGATCGCCTGATTCCGGTCTGGCTCAGAAGGATATGGCTAGTTTTGTTATATCAGAGCTCAAGCGTTTTGTCGGGGGTAAGCAGGATGTGGAGAGTGTGCCTGTATCTTCTTTATCACTGGATTCCATCGACGGGACAATGCTGGCGTATAAAATTTCCGAGAGATTCGGTGTCGAGGTTCCATCAAATTTCTATTTGAGAGATGAAACTGTCCATGTTCTTTGTCAGGGGCTTCTGAAGGAAAAACAGTTTGCGTCGTATATCTATAAGACCGAAGGACAAGCTTCAGTCTTGCAGGAATTGTTCTATGTTTCTTCGCGTAATGATTCTGACAGAACGACTGATCATATATCGCTCACCATAGAAAATAAGACGGATATGGATGAGGGAGCGTTAAGGCAGGTATGCGAAACGCTGATGGATCGTCATCCTATGCTGAAATGCGGTTTATTCTTGAAGGATGGTACGGTATGGCAAAAAATTCATGAAAAAGTGAATGCGCCTATCAAGATGTGGGAGTATGCATCGGAGCAAGAAGCCCAAGAATCGGTGCAGCAAGAAAAAAATATTCCGTTTGACCTAGAGAAGCCTCCGTTGTTCAGGTTGTCCTTACATAAATGGTCCGATGGTGGAATTCTTTATCTTACGGTGCATCATGCCATTGCGGATTACTGGTCTTTGTGTGTTTTGAAGGATGATCTGGAAAAATTGTTGTGTGGTGGCTTGTTGGATGACGCTGTGGAACAAGGGTCGTATATCGAGTTCTCGGAGTATCAAAGAGGGCTGATCAACTCGCCGCGAGGGGAAGAGGTCAAACAACAATGGAAAGAGATATTTTCTTTTGAGCCCAAGTTTTCAAGGCTTCCAGGTAGAAGCGATGAGAAAAATCTTGGTGTTTATAGAGACCAGTCAATAGAGATCTCTGGAGAGTTGAGCCGGAAGATTGATCTCGCCGCAAAATCGTGTGGTGTATCTACTGCAGTATTCTTTTTAAGTGCGTTCCAGTATTTTTTGAAAGTGCTGAGTGGCGAGGACAATGTTATTGTTTCGGTTCCATTTCACGGGAGGGTTGACTCGCGGTGGGCGAACACATTTGGCGGCTTTGTAAATTTGATTCCGTTTGTAGAAGACATGGACTGTGTTGCCAGTTTTAACGACTTGCTTCTGAAAACGAGAGAACGCATGGCTCAACATATGGAAGACCATGTCTTTCCATTTTCGGCTGCGCAGATACGGATGCCAAAGCGGGGAAGTAGAACGCCGGTAACCCAGATCGGGTTTAATGTTTACAAAAATCCCCTATCCGCCAGCAATATTGAGAAAAGTGAAAGTCCCCATGTGTTTGATATGGGAGGGTGGGATGTCGATGCGGATATTGCTGCGCTATTCTCTGAAATGGATGGTGTATGGCAAGGTCGGTTAAAGTTTGATCTTGGGTGTATTGATGCGGACAGCGTTTCGATTATGGCGCGACAATTCCACAGTCTTCTGGAGTGTGTGGCTAAAGATCCATTTTCGGCCTTGTCGCCGGAGTTTCTTCTGTCCCAGACAGAACGTGACAGGTTGCTCGGGGAATTGGGTGCAGGAGAACAAAAAGACCTTCCGCACAAGAGTGTATCCGAGATTCTGGACGGGATTATCAAAGATCATGCCAATGGGACTGCGATCAGGCAGGCAGGGCTCGAACTTACATACCAAGAGCTGGGTTGTCGTATAAACGAGTTTGCCTGTTATCTGAAAGATAAAGGGATAGGGCGCGGCGATATCGTTGCGTGCAGGCTGCCGTCAGGTATTGGTCTGGTTGTTTCCATGCTGGCGATATGGAGAGTTGGCGCAACGTATCTCCCTATGGATCCTGCTTACCCTGATGAAAGAATCGAGCATATCCTAAGGGATGCCTCTCCTTCTTTGTGTCTGGATGAAGAGCGGTGGCGCGAATTTGAAGCTATTCGTGATCAGTATGTCGGTAGGCAAGGCGCTTTGGCGGCAACTGGTGGCGGAGATGTTTTGTATATCATTTATACGTCTGGTTCGACTGGCAGGCCCAAGGGGGTTATGATTCCGCAGCGCGGTGTCGTCAACCTTTTGGCCGCGCAAAGAATATTCGGAATTTCTTCGGGTGAGCGTGTGCTCCAGTTCTCTTCCCCAGGTTTTGATGCTTCGATTTTTGAAATGCTTCTGGCGCTGGGGGTCGGTGCGACGATGGTCGTTCCCGAGACAAGACAGATGAGCGGTGAGGAGCTCGCGGGCTTTTTCGAGGCTGAATCCATTGAGCATGCGGTTATTCCTCCTACGATCGTTCAATTGTTGCCGTCCGGTTCGGGACGAAGTGTAATAACATTAATTGTTGCAGGAGAGGCTTGTCCGACATCCCTTATTAAAGAGTGGGCAGGGCGCTGCGCTTTGTATAACGCATATGGTCCGACAGAAATTACGATCTGGGCAACTGTGGAAAGGTTGTTGCCCAATGCTCTTCCATTTATCGGGCGTCCGATATGTAATGCCAAGGCTGTCATCCTTGATGAGAATAAAAGATGTTTGCCTGAAGGGGCTGTCGGCGAGTTATGGGTCGGAGGGTCAGGAGTTNGAAAGGGGTATATCAATCTAGACGTATTGAGTGCTGAAAGATTTTGCAAGATTGACGAGTTGAATGATGATGATGTCTGGTACAAGACCGGCGACAAGGCAAGGTGGTGTGGCGGCAGTATCGAGTTTCTGGGGCGCGTTGACAGGCAAGTCAAACTTCGCGGGGTGAGGATCGAGCTTGGTGAGATAGAAGAAGCTTTTTGCTCGATTGTATCGGTCAAAAAAGCTCACGCGATGATTTGGCGAGGAGCGGGAGGAGAGGAGCAACTTGTTCTCTGTTTTGTTTCTGATAAATCCACAGATTTGGATGCGGTTTCATTGAGAACTGCGCTTTCCAAGATTTTACCGTCAACGATGCTGCCTTCACAATTTATTTCTTTTGAGACTATGCCAGTTACGGTTCACGGCAAGATCAATGAAGATTCGTTGGTAAAAATGATAGCGGAGCGACAATCTCAAGGCAGGGTTGGTGGTGCGGAGCAAATAGAGTATTGGTCCCCGCTTGCGGAAGATGTGGCCGAAATCTGGAGGGCTATTTTGAATATTCCGTCTGTTTCTATGGAAGATGATTTGTTTTCTCTGGGGGCGCACTCGCTAAATATCATGTTGATTGCGTCGATGCTGGAAAAGAAAACGGGGAAATCCATTTCTCCCAATTTTCTCATGTCCAACCCGCAGTTCTCGGACCTGGTAAAGGCAATTGAGTGTCTGGAAGAAGTGCAGGATTGCGATGACTCATGTGCATCGGAGCAATCTCCGCAAGAGTTTCCTATGACAGCGACCCAACAGGATGTTTTGTTCTCTGTTTTGATGGGAAAAGGCGAGGCTTACCGCATCCCATTAAATATTGAGCTTGAAGGCAAACTTGACAGAAAGGCTCTTCGCGAAGCGGTTTTTGACGTTGTGAAACGTCATGTTATGTTGCGTGCAAAAGGTTTCCTATCCGAAGAAGGCGCGAAATATATTGTTTCTCCAGAAATTGGTGATGTCTGGAGTGAGAAGGAGGTTGGCGCATTAGGAATTGACGGTGTTGTCGCTGAAATAAGGGGAAAAATATCCGCACCGTTCAATGTCGAGTTTGAAGAGCCGTTTTCAGGATGCCTGTATCATCTTGAAGGGGATAGGTATGTTCTATCCATTATTACAAACCATCTGGTTTTTGACGGTTGGTCCAGCTATGTATTGCTTGGTGATCTATCCCGTGCATATGCCGCACGTTTGGATGGAGAGG
Source organism: Micavibrio sp. (assembly GCA_002710775.1). Taxonomy (GTDB): domain Bacteria; phylum Pseudomonadota; class Alphaproteobacteria; order Micavibrionales; family UBA9664; genus UBA9664. The sequence goes on from PALX01000009.1 coordinate 14,103, forward strand.
TTCCTCAATGGGCTGACTCTCCGTCATACTTGCAGGCTACAAATCTTTCTGATGAAGAAAGAGAGAAGCGTCTGGCTTATTGGGAACGGGAACTTAAAGGTGCTCAATTGCAGACAAGTTTGCTTGCGGATAATGAGGCTGTTCCCGAAGAGCTCAATGCGCGGGTTCAGAGTTTCCCGTTACCATCTCAGCTTGTTTCTTTGGTGAAGGAGTTGGCGCGTAGTAACAAGACAACATTGTTTTCCTGTATGGCTTCTGTGTTCGCAGTGATGTTGGGACGCAATACAGGTCAGAACGATGTTGTATTTGGTACGGTGAATGCCAATCGTGACGGACGGAAAAGCCAGTCAGTAATCGGTAATATGACCGAAGTTTTGCCGGTGAACGTATCTTTGTCCGAAAAAGATTTCCTATCTCTGGCGAAGGAGATTGGCGAAACGGTTTTCAAAGGAAAAGAAAACTCGGGGGTTTCGATTTCAGAGATTGCAAACAGGATTTCTGCGCCGCGTGGCGTGGATGGCATTTCATTTCCGAGGGTTTTGTTTGTTGATATTGCAGCCGAGTTCAAGACATTGCAGCTTTCGGGTGTGCTTGTTTCTCCGATGCCGCAAATCGCAGCAAAGACAAAATATGATCTGATTGTAAGTGTGGATACGGACGAAGAAAATCCGACACTTACTTTTGAATATGATGCCAATAAATATCAGGACGCTAGAATTGCAAGACTGGCTGATCAATATATAGTTTTGATGCAAAGCAGTCGGGAGGTTGGTTCTGTAACATCACTACCGTGTCTTTCGGAAGCCGAGCAAGATATTTTGTTCCACCAGTTTAACAAGGAGCCTTCTCCTTATGACTGGAATGGTCCGCTTCATGTATTGTTCGAGAAGAAAGTTCTGGAATGTGGCGATGCGGTTGCACTGGTTTATGAGGGGCGAGAAGTGTCTTACGCCGATCTGAACGATTTGGCCGAAGACGTGGCGACTGCTATCGTCCGGTCAGGAATAGAGAATAGTGCGCCAGTTGGTGTGGCTTCATATCCGTGTGTTGAAATGTTTGCTGCGATACTCGGTATTATGAAGGCGGGTGGCAGTTATGTGCCGATGGACCCTGATCTGCCGGATCAGCGATTGAAGTATTATGCCGAGACGACCAGAATGAAAATGTTAGTCTGTGTCGGTGATAATGCTGGGCGCTGGAAAGATATGGGTATTCCCCATGTTCTTTCTTTTGATTCCATTCAGGGTATGGACGGCAAGAGACGGGATGTTTCCGTTGTGCCTGATCAGGAAGATACGGCCTATATCATTTTTACTTCGGGCTCTACCGGAAATCCGAAAGGGGTCATGAACACACATAAAGGGATTGTAAACAGGCTTTTGTGGATGCAAGAGCAGTTCGGTCTGGAAAAAGAAGAACGGGTTTTGTTCAAAACATCCTTTACTTTTGATGTGTCCGTGTGGGAGATTTTCTGGCCATTGATTGTCGGGGCAAGTGTTGTAATTTCGCGTCGGGGCGGAAATCTTGATCCCGATTATCTGGCGAAGCTTATATTCGAAGAAAATGTCACAACCGTTCATTTTGTTCCGTCAGTTTTGTCATCCTTTTTATCCTTTCATGAGAGCTTTGAGTTGAATTCCTTGCGCAGGATTATTTGTAGCGGGGATGAGCTAACGACAGAAATTCGTGATCATGTGTTCAGAAAGCTCAATGTGGAGCTTTATAATCTGTATGGGCCGACGGAAGCCGCGATTGATGTGTCGTGCTGGCATTGTACCGGAGAGGAGAAGGCTGTCATTCCGATTGGCAAGCCTATCCGTAACTGCGCTCTGCATGTCCTTGATGTTCACAAGCATATTGTTCCGATCGGTGCAGTCGGAGAGCTTTATATTAGCGGGGCTGGTTTGGCTAAGGGGTATATTAACAATACCCAATTGACGGCAGAAAAATTCATTGATGCGCCTTTTGAGGGGTTTGGAAACAGATTTTATAGTACGGGAGATCTGGCGCGCTGGACCGAGCAAGGCGTGGTCGAATTTTTCGGCAGGATAGATAATCAGGTCAAAATTCGTGGGTTCCGTGTCGAGCCTGATGAAATTGCGGCTATCCTTTTGCGGACACTGGATATTTCGGAAGCGGTTGTTCTGGCCAAAGGACAGGGTGAGGACAAGGTTCTGGCCGCTTATTGTGTTATTGATCCGGCAAAACTTCCGCCCATTGCCGAGGTGCGTGCCTTGCTGTCGAAAAAGTTACCTGCCTATATGCTGCCTGCACACATTGTTGCGATGGAAAGTTTTCCGAGATTGCCGAGCGGCAAGATCGACAGAAAAGCTTTGGCACAGATGCAGGTTGATCATGAGCGAATGGATGATGTCGTAGCCCCAAGCAGCAAAACCGAAGAACGTGTTTTGACGATCTGGAAAGAGTTATTGTCAAACGAGTGTATCGGGATTGACGACAATTTCTTTGATGTTGGCGGCCATTCCCTCTTGGTGATGCGTCTGGGTCAGAGATTGAGCAAGGAAATGAATGTCGAAGTTCCGATCACTTCATTTTTCCAATTTCCGACGGTGCGCTCTTTTTCTGCCATGCTTGAGAATGGACAAGCAAACGAGAGCGATCCGGCGCAAATTTCTTTGGCGAAAGAGAAGCGACTGGCGGGACGAGCGCGTGCAGGCGAGATCAGAAAAAGGCGCATGCGCTCAACGAAAATAAAAGAGTAAAACGGTACTGGTATAAATTGTTCAACATGTGGTTTTAGGGTTTTGAAAAGATGGAAAAGAATGATCATATATGTGTAGTCGGTCTGGGCTATGTCGGGTTGCCTCTCGCAGTGGAGCTTTCCTGTTATTATGATGTTACCGGATATGATATTGACGCGGCGCTGATCGAGCGGCTCAAGCGCGGCGTCAATTACAATAATGACGTTGATGTTGGCAAGCTTCTGGAATGTGCGGAAAGTTTGACCAGTGCCGAGGAAGATATTGCTTCATGCAATATATATATTGTTGCCGTTCCGACACCAGTAGACAAGGACAATGTTCCTGACCTTTCCATGTTGAAATCCGCTACGAGGATGATTGCGCGGTATCTGAAGAAAGGGGATGTGGTCGTTTACGAAAGTACGGTTTATCCCGGTGTGACCGAGAATGTTTGCGGGGCGATCTTGCAGGGAATTAGCTCTCTGGAGTCAGGGATAGACTTTTTTCTGGGGTATTCTCCCGAGCGGATCAATCCGGGTGACCGCGAGCATACGGTCAAATCGGTTACTAAAATCGTATCCGCGCAGACGGAGGAGGTGGCGGACAGGCTGGCCTCAATATATGGCAGCTTGAATGGCGGCAATATATATAAGACAAAGAATATCAAAACGGCTGAGGCTTCGAAGGTTGTTGAAAATGCCCAGCGGGATATCAATATTGCCTTTATAAACGAAGTTACGGTTCTAATGAACGAGATGGGAATTTCCATCTATGATGTGCTGGATGCCGCGCGGACCAAGTGGAATTTCCTTCCCTTTACGCCAGGGCTGGTGTCCGGCCACTGTATCGGGGTCGATCCGTATTATTTGATCGAATGTGCCCAGAAATGTGGTCTTAATGCCGAAATGGTCGGGGCTGGGCGGGCGATTAATAACCGTATGTCTAGCTATGTATCTAATATAATTACAGAAAGTCTTGGGGGTGTGGCAGCTGACGGCAGAGGTATACGTGTCCTGATCCTTGGGTTTACCTTTAAAGAGGAGGTCAATGACATCAGAAACACCAAGATTTTCGAGGTTCACAACCTTCTTCTGGCTTCCGGATTCGAAGTTGATATCCATGATCCTTATGCAAATGCAGAAGAGGTGAGGAAGGCTTATGGCCTTGAATTGAAAGAAAATCTGGAAGGCGAGACCTATAATTGTGTTGCTTTGCTGGTTTCTCACAAGATGTATGCCGATATGGACAAAAAAACGCAGCTCGCTTTATTGAAAAAGGGAGGGGTGGTTTTTGATTTAAAAGGAATATGGAAAAACATAGAGTTTCCGCAGGATACAACCTACATCACTCTCTAAAGGGTTGTTAAAAAGGGCCTGTGGAACTATTGAGGGTTGGCTAAAAGTTAACGGCAATGTCTCAAAAAACTTGTATATATTAGGACTTTCGTGTATAAAGCCGACCTAATGATAGAAAATAAAGGTGTGTGCATGGCCGAATTATCTGAAAAAGTCCAAGGCATAAAAGCTGAATTTCAGGACAAAATTGATCAAGTTTCTGACCTCAAGACGCTCGAAGAATTGCGTGTTGCCTATGTCGGAAAAAAGGGGCAGGTCAAGGTTTTGATGGGGACTCTGCGTGATATTAAAGATCCTGATGTTAAAAGAGCCGCTGCAGTCGAATTTAACAAATTGAGGGAATATGTCGAAGGCAATCTGGACGAGAACCGTCGCCGCATTGAGAATGTCGAATATGACCGCCAGATTGAAGCTGAAACCGTCGATATGACGATGCCGGGGCGTACTCATGAAACTGGTGCGCGCCACCCCCTTTCCGATATTGAGACAGAATGTATGGAAATCCTGCGTATGCTGGGCTTCGAATATGTTGACGGGCCGGAAATCGAGACGCCCGCGCACAATTTTGACGTTTTGAATATTCCAGAATACCACCCTGCCCGTGATATGCAGGACACGTTCTGGCTTGAGAACGATCTGTTGTTGCGTTCTCATACTACTACAGTGCAGGCACGTGTGCTGGAGAGCCGTCACGATCTTCCGATCAAGATCGTTTCTCCCGGTAAAGTGTACCGGAACGAAGCTGTTGATGCGACGCATCTCGCTTGTTTCCACCAGTTTGAAGGGTTGTGTGTTGATAAAGGGATCAGGTTTACGGATCTGAAAGGGACAATCGAACATGTTATCCGTTCTATTTTCGGATCAAACTGGCAAGTCAGGTTCAAACCCAAGTTTTACCCTTACACGGAACCGTCTGTCGGGATGGATATTTCGGAAAAGGTCACAAGTGGCGAGCCAAAATGGATTACTATAGGTGGTGCCGGTATGGTTCATCCGCAAGTGTTTAGAAATCTGGGGCATGATCCTGAGCAGGTCAGTGGATTTGCTTTTGGGATGGGAATTTCCCGTATGGTGTCCATGCGTCACGGGCTTGATCACATCAAAACCCTGTATGAAGGTGATTTGAGAGTTCACCAAGCTGTCGCACATAAAAGATTCGAAATGTGAAATAGAGGTAGTCAATGAAAATTGGTTTAGAAGTTCTGCAAAGACATATTGATATCCCTCTTCCTGTTGAAGAGTTGGTCCCTCTGATGGAAGACATCGGATTGGAGGTCAAACGTGTTGACCGCTCCGACAAAGGGATAATTCTGACGTTAGAATTGTTGGCCAACCGTGGTGATCATTACTCTTATGCCGGTATTGCACAGGAAATTCACGGGCGTACAGCGTGGGATCTACATGGATTGGAGCGGGACGCCCTGACAGTCGGAAACGGGTCGCCGCTTGTTGAAATCAAGACCGAAAAATGTAACAGCTACGCTTTGGCGGAATTCGCCTTGAGCGGAGAACGTGCCGCTCTTCCTGATTATGTGGCACAAACCATCCAGTCTTCGGGTGGCAATGTGGTTAATCCAGCTGTTGATGTTACGAACTATATCGGTTTTGCAATGGGGCAACCTATGCATGCTTTCGATGCCGACCTTGTATCCGGTAAAATTACCGTTCGTGAAACGGTAGAAGGCGAAACTGCACTCTTGTTGTTTGAAGACAAACCGAGAGTTCTTCCTACCGGCACGATGGTGATCGCCGACGAGAAAAACATTCTGGCGGTTGCCGGTGTAATGGGCGCGCAAGCTGCCATGCCGACGGCAGAAACAAAAAGAATTTATGTTGAAAGCGCCGCTTTTGATCCTGTCAGTGTGCGGAAGGCCAGCAAGGCGTTGGGTATTCAAAGCCATTCGTCCATGCGTTTCGAGCGCGGCTGTGATCCAGGGCAGGTTTTGAATGCTTTGGAAATTGCCAACCATCTGTACTCTTTGATCGGATATAAAGCCCAAGGATCGGTACAAATGGCTGCTTCGTGGGAATATCCAAAACCGGAAGTAAAATTAAGTGTTCCGGGGTTCAATATATATTACGGTGCGAATTATTCAGCAGACGAGTTAAGTGAGAGACTGGCTCGCTACGGATTGAGGGTTAATGAGCAGACCAGTACGGCTGAAACTTTGATGGTCAGCGTTCCTTCTCACCGTATCTGGGACATTAAGGAAGAAAAAGATCTTTATGAAGAGCTTGGCCGTTCAATCGGGTATAACGAGTTTCCTTACACATTGCCTGAGGGTACACGTGCTGCAAAGTTGCCGGAATGGCGCCAGAGAAAGAGCCGTGTCGAAGATCATCTGGTTTCACTCGGGTTTTATGAAGTGTTCACTGATGGTTTCTATGGGGAACGGACTCTGGGTATGCTTGGTCTAAGTGAAAATAGCCCGTTGAGAACCCACGTAAAAACGGCGAATGCCGAAGATCGTGATTACTCATATATGAAGAATAATAACTTGGCGCAGGCATTGGGAATTGTTGCAACCAACGTCAATTTGAGACGGCCTGACGTCAAGGCGTTCGAGTGGACACGTACCTTCCACCCCAATAGCGAGAGCGAAAACGGATTGTGTGACGAAAAGCTTGTTTTCTGGATGATTGCTTCAGGAAATGAACAGGACAAAAACTGGGGCCGTAAAGATACTCCAGTTGATGTGTTCTATATGAAGGGGATTGTCGAGCAGATTTCCGAGATGCTGGACTTGAAATTCGAGCTGAGACAATTGCCCGATTACGGGACTGCCGCGCCTGTCGGAACATGCCTGCATCCCGGCAGACGTGCGGGAATCTTTATGAACGACCAGTTGGTCGGTGTTGTCGGCGAAGTTGATCCACGTGTTCTCAAGGCTTCGGGAATCAAGCATAGCCGTCCATGTTTTGTCGAGTTATCCCAGGATGTTCTGCATATGGATGGACAGCCTAGAAAATATGTTCCTCCAACAAATATCCTTCCGATCATCAGAGATCTTTGTCTGGTTATTCCGGCGAATGTCGCTGTTCAGGATGTTATGGATGTTATCAAGGACACGTCGCCTTTGGTTCAGGCTGTTAATGTGACCGACAGCTTTAATTCCGAGGCAACCGGACATCAGAATGCGATTACATTCTCGCTTGAGTTTTCTTCCAGAACTGATTTGGGAGAGAATTTAACAGCCGATCAGGTTACTGGCGAGACCGAGAAAATTGCGCAAGATGTGATTGATACATTCAAAGAAAGGCAGCAGGCAACAATTCTTCTGCGGAATGCGATGCCATGATGAAATACCCGGGATTTGTTGATATTCAAGTCAATGGATATCTGGGTGTAGATTTCTCTTCTATAGATTTGAATGAGAAGCTCATGCACGAGGCGTGTTATGAGCTTCTTTCACAAGGAACGGCTGCTTTCCTGCCGACATTGATCAGTTCTCCTGCTGATGTTTATCGGCGCAATTTGCCTATGATTGCGAAAATGATGGAGACGGATAAATTCTCAAACCGTATTCTTGGTGTGCATCTTGAGGGACCGTTTTTGTCTCCGGAAATGGCCGGTGCGCACCGGACAGATTCGCTTGTGCTTCCGGATCTTTCATTCTTGCAAGAGCTTGATGATCTGGCGGCTGGGCAAGTCAAGCTTTTGACATTGGCGGCAGAACTTTCCGGTTCGGCAGCGTTGATAAAGTGGGCGGTATCGCTGGGGAAAGTTGTGGCTATCGGCCACTCTAACGCCAATCGTTCTGATCTCGAGCAAGCTCGCGAGGCAGGAGCATCCTTTCTGACTCATTTCGGCAATGCGGTTCCCAATATGCTGCACCGACATGACAATCCGCTGATTGCGGGTTTCTCTGTCGAAGGCTACAAGGTTTCCATTATTCCGGACGGCCATCATTTGAATGAAACATTTATGCGGGCTGTGGTCAGGGTGTTCGGTGTGGAGAACATCATCGCCGTTAGTGACGCGTGCCCGTTGGCTGGATTTCCTCCCGGACGTTATACCGCGATGAATCAAGACGTTATTATTGAGGATACGGGCAGGATTATCAATCCGGAAGAAAATCATCTAGTGGGATCGTCAAGCCGATTGATAGAGTGTGCAAACAAATTGCTGGAATTGAAGATCTTAAGTCCGCAGCAAGTTGTGCAGGTTTCCTTGACGAATCCGTTGGCTCTTATTGGCGTAAGTCAAGATCAGTTGCGTCCCGTTAGGGAAGTTGTTCTGAATGACTTGCATCAGAAATTCGAGTGTCGATAGGATTCTAAATTGTTTTGTAGAGCTTGATCCACTCCTGAAAAACGGCGTCTGTCGAGAATTTATCCAGCATATTTTTATAGGAAATGTCAGCGTCGTTGGGGTCTGTGTTTATCAGGGACAGACATGTGTCGCGCCACTCATCCAGATGTTCATCTCCTAGCGGAAGGTCAGTGCATTCCGACGGGGAAAGGTATTCTGCCGCACCGACCTGATCGGAAACTAAAGATTTAATTCCCATGCTGACGGCTTCGACTAGAGCCAGTGAAAAATTCTCGCCGTAGGATGGTAACAAAAACACATCGCATGCGGTCAGCCACAGTGCGCGGGATGCACCTTCGGTGTGGTCAATGAAGTTCACCCTGTCCCGAACTCCCAGTTGTTTGGTCAACTCCAACAATTTTTCCATGTAGGACGGGTTACGGTGACCGACAATGTTGAGTGTTGGTGCAGAGGGGAGATGCGAAATAAGTTTGATCAGAAACTCGACATTTTTTTCGGGAATAACTCTGCCGAAATAGAGGAGGCAGGGTGTGTCTTTTTCAATGCCGAGTATGTCGCGAGCCTCTTTTTTACTGTGAGTCGGTTTAAAACCAGACAGATCTACGGCATTTGGAATGAGGCGGATACGCCGATCATCTGGATTGATGTTGCTGTTTTCCAGCTCGTATTTGCTGGTCATATGTATGGCGGTTGCATGCTCAATATAAAGTTGTTCGAATGGTTCAAGCCTTGCCATCAGCCTGTCCTGTTTGGCATCGCTATATTTTCTGCGGGTTCCACGGGAAGATATGATGTAGGGGATACTCTGTTGGTGGCAGATTTGGGCAATTCTGTAGTTGGAAAAATTCCAGTGGCCATTGAGATGTACAATGTCAAACTGACTGATTTCACTTTTTAAAACATTCAGCAGGTTCTTCGAGATGTAATATTCCCCAAATTCGGTAGCGGGATATAGCCGGATTTTTGCTTGCCCACATGGTAAATTTTCGGGTGCCGCCGGAATTGACTTTGTGTATAGGCCGAAAATAACAGACTCGATATTTTGCTCTGCCAGCATGGCTGCGTGGAGTGTCGCCGAACGGGCTGTGCCGCCACACCTGCCGTTCAGTATTCCCGGAAAGATTGCCACACGTTTTGGAAAGGTCATGTTTTTTCTATCCTTTGCGGCGTTAAGGTAGTTCTGGAGGCGGAGAGGCTGTCAATGATTGTGTCAAAATAGGATATGTCGTCCGTAGCGCTTTCAGTAACGCAAGCGCCGACATAATTTTTCTCGGGATTTAGTATGGAGATCGAGAAGCGCTGTTGCGCAGTTTCATCGTTCCGGTCCTGAATGACAGGGGATGCCGAGTTAGGTGCGTCAATATGGATATCGGTCAAGTTATAGGATAATCCCATTCCTAACGTTTTGATGTAGGATTCCTTGATTGTCCAGATTGATACGAAATTGGAGGGTTTTTGGTTGGCATCAAGTGTATTAAAATATTCGAGTTCGCATTCATCCATGATACGCGGTGCTAGGTTCAGATAATCCTGCCCGATTTTTTGTGTCTGTTCGATATCAATGCCACATTCAATATTGTTGGTGATGACGATAGAAGTAAGGCCGTGGGTGTGACTCAGGTTGAATTTTATCGGTGTGTTCTGAGCAATGTGGGGTTTTCCCCACTCTCCCGTTTTGAATGATAATTCTTTCGGTTTAATTCCCGTGTATTGTGACAAAATATTTCTTAAAAAGGCACGGGAGTAGATGAATTGCGCTTTTGCTTCGGCATTGCGTATTTTTGTGCATTTTGCGATTTCGGTTTGATCAAGGAAGCTATCGACAACATCAATTCCACTTTCCTGTCCGTCATTCGGGTGCAGGAAATGCCAAAGATGAATCTGCTGTGGCGTGATTTCGATCATAGTTTCTCAGCGGCACATTTTGTTCCGCTATCTGTTTGCAGGTTGTGGTATAACCATTTGATTTAAATAATAAACATTTCACCAGAAACATACAAGGCATATATCGGGCGGCATGGGTGCGCAATCTTTCATAGGAGGGCGAAAAGCGGGCGGGACGCACTCACAACCTGAAGGTCATAGGTTCAAATCCTATCCCCGCAACCAATTACCTTTCCGAAAAGATCCAATAAATTCCTAAAACCCTTACCCAGTAAAGCTTCCACAGGATTTAGTGTCCGAGGAAATCCTAAAAGAACAACCTACTTCCATAATTTTTTACGGTATGGCACACGGTATAGAGAGTTCAATTTTAACTTTGTACCGTAAAAAGGTTAATAGCTATGCCAAAGATAACAAAGGGGCTGTCCGACAAAGACATCCAATCTGCGAAGCCAAAGAATAAAGACTATCGATTATATGACCGTGAAGGCCTGTGTATTTTGATACGCAAGACGGGTACAAAGGTTTGGCAGTATCATTATAAGCGTAACGAGAAGCGCAAGACGCTAACTATAGGTCAATACCATCATAAAGGGCGGCCAGGTCATGTTAGCTTGTCAGATGCCCGTATTGCTAGATACGAAGCAAGAGCGATGCTTGACCGAGGAATAGATCCCAGCGAGCATAAACAAGAACAGGTCAATGGCTCTCACGGAGAAGAAGACAAGACTTTTGAAGCGCTGGGACGAGAATGGCACGGTAAGGGTACATGGGTTCGTAAGCATGCCCGAAACATTCTTAAAAGCCTTGAAGATGATGTCTTTCCAATTATAGGTCACAAACAAATTGTAGAGGTTACTAGGCAAGACATCATAGCTGTTTTGGCTAAGGTGGAAGAACGTGAAGCTTATGACGTCGCCAAGCGTATCTGCCAGCGCTGTGAAGCTATATTCGATTACGCTATAGCCAAGGGAGAATGTAATGATAATCCAGCGCTGGGGCGTGCAAAATACATACAAAAACCAAAATCTCAGCGCCGTCCGCATTTAAAAGAAAAAGAACTGCCAGAGTTTTTGAATAAGCTATCCAAATATCATGGACGCGACTATGTGAAAATGGCTATGCAGCTTTTGGTTTTAACATTTTTG
>PALX01000010.1 GCA_002710775.1 Micavibrio sp.
AACAGTGGCAGAAGGTGCAACAGTAAATGGTAATGTTGTCAGCAATGACGATGTTGGCTTCGATGATGATGGTTCAGCGGTAACATCGGTATCATTTGGCGGTACGTCTTACGCTGTTCCGGCATCGGGTACAGTCTCAATCAACGGTACATATGGTACGTTGGTAATTTCTGCAACGGGTGCATATAGCTATACACAAAGCGGTAATCTGACATCAGACCAAGTGGACACGTTCACATACACACTACGTGACGGTGATGGTGATACAGACACAGCAACGTTAAGTCTGAATATTGATGCGACAGATGATAATCCTGATATTACAAATACAGGCAATACATCTATTGATGAATCGGGTGCGCACACAGTCACAGGTACTGTTGTGGCGGACTTTGGTAATGATGGTCCAGGTTCCTTTACAGAGACAGGTTCATTCTTGTCTTCGGTAGCGCTCCTGCAGTCTAATGGTGATCAAATCACTGTTAACCTGACTGGTGGGCAATATGTTGGTACAGCTGGTGGCCGTACGATCTTTACAATGCAAATCAACAGCAATGGGACATTCACATTTACGCAGTTGGATCAGATTGATCACCCGAATGCGAGCAACCCGAATGACTATATCGATCTGAACTTCGGTGTTCGCGCAACGGATGCGGATGGCGATACAGATACGGACACAGTACGTATTCGCGTGTTCGATGATGGTCCAGTCGCGGTAAATGACACTGTAACAGTGGCAGAAGGTGCAACAGTAAATGGTAATGTTGTCAGCAATGACGATGTTGGTTTTGACGATGCAAGCTCTGTTGTAACACAAGTACAATTTGGTGGCTCGACAGTAGCGGTGCCGCTCTCTGGTACAGCAACGATTGTTGGTACATATGGTACGCTAACGATCTCTTCTACAGGAGCTTATAGCTATACGCAAACTGGTAACCTTGTTAATGATCAAGTAGACACATTCACATACACGCTACGTGATGGTGATGGTGATACGGACACGGCAACACTAAGCCTAAATATTGATGCGACGGATGATAATCCTGATATCACGTCAACAGGTGGTACGCGCGTTGTTGACGAAAGCGGTACATTCACGACAACAGGTACGGTAACGGCTGATTTTGGTAATGATGGTCCGGGCTCGTTCACGGAAACAGGTGTATTCACCTCCTCTTTAGCGAATTTGACGTCAGATGGTCAGCCAATCTCTGTTTCGCTTGTTGGTGAGCAATATGTTGGTACAGCCGGTGGCCGTAATATCTTTACGCTACAGATCAACAGCAATGGTTCATATACGTTTAACTTACTAGATCAAATTGATCACCCAAATGCGAGTGACCCGAATGACTTTATTGATCTTCGTTTCGGCGTGCGTGCAACGGATTCTGACGGCGATACAGACACAGACACAATTACAATTCGTGTGCGTGATGATGGCCCGACAGCGGTAAATGATACGGATCACGTATCTGCATCTGAAACTGTTGAAACAGGTAATGTCATGAACAATGATGACACAGGCTATGATGATGCTGGTGCGGCGGTAACATCTGTGTCATCTGTGTCATTTAGCGGTACGTCCTATGCTGTTCCTGCTTCAGGTACAGTGTCAATCAACGGTACTTACGGTACGCTGGTTATTTCTGCGACTGGCGCTTATACATATACACGCTCAAGCAATGCGGCAGGCAATGATGTATTTACGTACACACTGACAGATGGTGATGGCGATACGGATACGGCGCAGTTGAACATTACACTGGAGCAGACATATGTGCCTGTAACAAATGTTCAAGGGACGATTGGCGACGCTCAGTTCTATGAAGATGGCGGCGTATTCCAAGCATTACCTATCACAGCTAGCTTTGACGGCGGTGACGGTAATGAGACATTCACACTGCGTGTTGAAGGTATTCCTTCTGGTTGGTCAGTAGATGCACCAGGCTGGACATATGTGAATGGCGGTTATGAGCTTCAAGCTGATGGTGACACAGGTTCTGTGTCTATCAATAACTTCCGTGTACGCCCACCGCAAAATGATAGCGATGCAGATGCGTCTAACATTCGTTTGACAGTGACGGTAAACGACCCTGATGCACCGAACCAGTCTGATACAGATACTGGTGTAGCGATTGTTGATGCTGTGGCTGACCCTGCGGCGATTGATTATGATCTGCACTCAATCGGTGGTCCTCAACAAGTACTATGGCAGTCTGTGCCGATTACAGGCGGCTTCCCAGCATTGCCTGTTGGGCACGGTATCGTGTACACGCCATATATTGGCCAAGTGCTCAATGTTGGTTTGACGGATACAGATGGCTCGGAAGAAATAACTGAAATCGTTGTGACATTCACAAGTGTCTTCAAACTTGAGCTTAATGGCGGAACGGCTGTTGATCTTCCTGTACCTACGGGTGAAACAGTAACCTATGCCAACGGTATGGTTGTTCCTGCGCATTATGTGACGCAGTATACGTTCAGCAGTCTGGCTGAGTTTAATGCGGCAACATTCAATAACGGCTTTGGTCCTATGCATGTTGACGTTGAAGTAACAACGCAGGAAGTAAACCTATCGGGTCAGGAAATTACATTGGCGAACAACACCTATGTAACGACGGATGAGCTCGATATGACAGTTGGTAACATCAGTCTTTCACCACTTGTTCTTGATCTTGATGGTGATGGTGTTGAACTTCACGACATTGATGAAACAGTGACATTCTTCGATCTTGATGGTGATGGTGTGCTGGAAGCGACAGGCTGGGTAGCACCAGATGATGGTCTTCTTGCCTTTGACCGTAATGGTGACGGTGTCATTAATGATGGTACGGAGTTATTCGGTGATCAGGGCGGTGCCTTTGACCATGGTTTTGCGGCCTTGGCGACAATGGATAGCAATGGTGATGAGATCATTGACGCGAATGATGCTGAGTTCGAGAACTTGCTTGTATGGCGTGACCTGAATGGTGACGGTATCTCTGGTGAAGGTGAGCTTATGACGCTGAGCGATCTTGGTATTATCAGCATTTCACTTGAAGCCGATGATACGGGTTATGCGGATGGCATGAACTACATCTCACACACGGCGACATTTACATTCGCTGACGGTACAGAGCACAGCATCGTGGATGCTTGGTTCACGGCGATTTCAATCTACGAAGAATCAGCGCCTGAGCTGTACGCTGAATACACAGCAGCTCTTGAAGATGCGCTTTCTGATGATGTTGGTGCGGATGAGCTTGCTGAAATGATTGAGCTTGGCGCGGCGAACAACATGGATGATCTTGATCTGTCTGAGGGCGATATTATCGACTTTAGCGACCTTGTTGCGGCCAATGACGATGGCGGTGCTTACAACGGTGACAGTGGTTCTTCGGAATCAGCGCATGTTGATTTGAGCGTGAATGCTGATCAGTTGATTGTAACAGACCAACAAAATCAAGATGTTATCTAAAACATCCATATAAGAATAATTATTAAAAAAGACCGTATATCCTTTATACGGTCTTTATTTTTACTTGCGAATAGGCCATAATCCATGCATTAATATGCCCTGAATAATTAAGAGGATTCTACCGTGGTAAAGAACATTAAGAACTTTTTGTATGGTGCAACGATGTTGACGGCGATGGCGATGACGCCTTTCGCGTCTGTAAGCGCTGAAGAGATTACGCTTCGTGAGGCTGTACAATTTGGTCTCTACAACAACCCGGAATATGGTGTTGTTGCCAATACACGCATGGCGACAGAAAAAGAACTTGGTCAGGCACGTGGTCTTTTCAGACCTTCACTTGATTTGTCGGGTGATGCGGGTGTTGAATATACAGATGATCCAAATACACGTGCGGGTGTTGACCCTGACGATACGGAAACACTTGGCCGCTACCAGATTGGCATTACATTAACACAACTTCTTTTTGACGGTTTTAATTCGCAAAGCGAAGTGGAAAGACAGCAAGCCCGTGTTCGTTCTTCTGCGCACCGCGTTAATGAAACGGCTGAATTTGTTGGCTTGGACGTAGTTGAGGCTTACCTTGAAGTAATGCGCCAGCGTGAACTTCTTGATATTGCCCGCGATAACATCGCTGTTCACCTTGATATTGCACGTCAGACACAAGACCAGGTTTATGCAGGTAAAGCGACAGATGCAGATTTAGCGCAGATCGAAGCGCGTTTGGCTCGTGCCCGTGCAACAGAAGCGCAAGTGCAACAAGCCCTTAGAAATGCAGAATCTTTGTATAAATTAGAAACAGGTGAAATGCCTGAAGACCTAATTCTAGGCCCTGTGCCGCTTTCTACAATTCCTTTGGACGTGAATGACGCTGTCCGTAAAGCAGTTGTTGATGGTCCGACATTAAAGATTTTTGAATCAGACATGGATGTTGCTGCGGCTGAGCGTAAGCAGGCGGAATCAAGCTTCTATCCTGAATTTAACATTCAGCTTGATGCGTTGAATTCAGACAATATCGGCGGTGTTGAAGGCTATGAAAACTCAGCGCGCGCACTTGTGACAATGAACTGGAATCTATACCGTGGCGGTATTGATACCCAGCGTAACAAAGAATTCGTTTACCGCGAAACAGTAGCGAAAGAACAACGCGCAGATGCGGCGCGTGCGATTGAAGACGATGTACGCCAGACATGGGCGGCTATGATCTCTGAAGGTGATCAGGCGCGTCAATTCGCACAGCAGGCCGTTGCTAACGCCCGTGTGGTTCAATCTTACCGTGATCAGTTTGAGCTAGGTCGCCGTACACTTCTTGATGTGCTTGACGCACAGAACGAGGACTTTGTGACACGCAGTAACACGATTAACTCAGAATATCTCGAAATGCTTGCAATGTACCGTCTCTTGGCGTTGCAGGGTGATTTGCTTGCGTCATTGGACGTGACAACACCACGCGAAGCAAGCTTGGCTGAGCTATCTGATAATCAGCAAACTGGCTTGTAAGCAGTACGTTAACGCTCTTTTCCCAAGATTAAATTCTTTCTGGCCTTGTTTGCGCAAGTCTCGTAAACTTGTATTCGAATTCTATCGATAAAAGGTACCTCTCGTGACAGATAAAAAAAGCGATCCAAAAGACAAAAAAGAAGCCGTCACCGTAGCGGATGAAGATCAGATGTCCATGGGCGGGGATACGGCACCTAAGAGTCGTAAAAAAGCTGATAAGGAAGAAAAAAGTTTTGTCTCTCGTGGTTGGGGGCTGGAATCAGACCGTTTGTCTGTGCAATCACCATTGCTGGAGTCTTTGCGTCAGATGGCCGGATATTATGGTCGCCGTACTAGTATTCCATCTATGACAGCGGGTCTGCCAATGCCTAAGACGGGCGGTATCACACCATCACTTTTTCTACGTGCGGCTGAACGCTGTGATTTGGACGCCAAGCTAGCTGATAAAACACTTGAAGACCTCGTTCATGTGCCAAATTTGCCCTGTATCCTTGTTCTTGAGGGCGGACAGTCCTGTATTTTATGGCGCATTATGGCGCCAAAAGGGGAAGATAGCCAAAAATGGGAAAAAGACCGCAAGAGAACAATACACCCTAACTCACGTTTTATTATTCAGTTCCCTGAAACAGAAACAGACAAAAAGGCTGTCCGTCTTGAAAAATTGAAGGACATGTATGCGGGACAGGCTTTCTTTATTCGCCCTGTTGCGCGCACGGATGAACGTGCGGGCCCTGCGGCGACACAACATGACCGTGGTTGGTTCTTCTCTCGCATATGGGAGAATAGAGCAATTTACCGTGAAGTTGTATTGGCGGCGATTATGATTAACTTATTCGCTCTGGCATCGCCGTTATTTGTGATGAATGTCTATGACCGCGTGGTGCCGAATAATGCGACAGATACGCTTTGGGTGCTGGTTGCGGGGATATCGATTGCTTATCTGTTTGACTTTTTGCTGAAGAATTTGCGCGCCCATTTCCTTGATGTCGCAGGGCGACGTGCCGATGTCAAAATATCATCTGTGATTTTTGAACAAATTATGGGTATGAAGATGAAAGAGCGCCCGCAAAGCGCCGGTATCATGACTAGTCATATGAAAGACTTTGAGGGCATCAGGGACTTCTTTACCTCAGCAACCATGACAACGCTCATTGACCTGCCTTTCACTTTATTTTTTGCTGTCGTGATCTTTGTTATTGGCGGTTATATCGGTTTTGTACCGCTTGTTGCCGCGCCGATTGTTATTATTGTCGGATTATTCTTGCAAGGCCCGCTGACCAAAGTTGTGCGCGAATCTATGCATGAAAGCTCGCTTAAAAGCGCGCTCTTATTTGAAACGGTGACAGGACTGGAAACAATTAAAGTTCAAGCGGCAGAAGGACACACCCAACGTAAATGGGAAGAGCTGACCGATAAGGCGTCACGCACATCGGTTAAATCACGCCGCATATCTTCTTTGGCAATGAACTGGGCTGGCTATGTTCAGCAAATGACGTCTGTTGTGGTTGTGATCGTCGGGACGTATTTAATTACCAGTGGTGAGTTGACAATGGGGGCCTTGATTGCCTGTGTAATCTTAACAGGCCGTGCGATGGCGCCATTGGCACAGGTGGCTGGGTTGATGACACGCCTCAGTCAATCTAAGCAGGGCCTTGTTCAACTTGACGAGCTGATGGGCAAGGAAGTCGAACGTCCAAGAAATCGCCATTTTGTGGCGCTACCTGCTGTGAAGGGTAAAATAGAATTTCGTGATGTTGTGTTCCACTATCCGGGGCAAACTGTGCCGGCGCTGAACCATACAAGCTTCACCGTAGAACCGGGGGAGCATGTCGGGATTATTGGCGCTGTTGGCTCAGGAAAGACAACGGTGGAGCGCTTACTCCTCAATCTATATGAACCGACGAGTGGCGCGGTATTGCTTGATGGTACGGATGTACGCCAGATTGAACCGGGTGATCTACGCCGTAATCTTGGTGCTGTCCAGCAATCCCCGCAATTATTCTTTGGCTCTGTCCGCGACAATATAACAATGGGTCATGAAACAGCGCCAGACCGTGCTGTTATTCGTGCCGCTGAGCTTTCGGGCGTCACAGAGTTTTTAAAGGAATCTCAATACGGTCTGGATACACAGGTTGGTGAGCGCGGTGAAGCGCTCTCAGGCGGCCAGCGTCAAGCTGTGGCGATTGCCCGTTCTCTTCTTTATGATCCGCCTGTTCTTATTCTGGATGAGCCGACGGCGTCTATGGATCCTGCATCCGAGAACCGCCTCAGAAAACGCCTGCATGAGATTACAGAAGGTCGTACGACGATTTTGATCACACATAAGGGGGCAATGCTCTCTCTCGTTGATAAGCTTATTTTGATGGATAGAGGCCGCGTTGTGGCTTACGGCCCTAAAGACGAAGTCATTGCCAAGCTTCAGGCGCGTCAATATGGCACAAAAGCGGAGAATGACTAATGGCAGATGATAAGCAAAATAAAGAGAATTTAGGCAAGATAGAGCCTGAGAAAAAAACAGCCGAACAAATCGCGGCTGAAAAAATGGCGCAGGCTTTACAAGGGCAAATGCAGGGCGAGCAGGGTAAGCAACAAAAATTGCGCCGTAATTTGCTGGATAGAACGGGTGATATTTTGACGGCGGATGAAGAAATTCCTTTGTCTAAACATATTCAACTCTTTGCCATTGCGGCGTTCTTCTTTTCCTTCATTGTATGGGCGAGCTTTGCTGAGCTTGATGAGGTAACGCGCGGTCAAGGTAAAGTAATACCGTCAAAAGAAGTGCAGATTTTGCAAAACCTTGAAGGCGGAATTGTTGAAGAAATTCTGACATGGGAAGGCGAAGAAGTTAAGGAAGGACAGGTCTTGATGCGTTTGCGTGACGTAAGTGCCGCGTCTGATTTTGCCTCCAATAAAACACGGTCTCTGGCATTGCGTGCGTCTATCGCGCGCCTTGAAGCTGAAGCCGAAGGCGACAGCTCTGTGACCTTTTCGGAAGAAATTATTAGAGAAGTGCCGGACAGTGTAGAAGAAGAACGCCGCTCTTTCCGCGCCAATAAACGTCGCCTCGAAGACCAGCGCCAGATTTTAGAATCACAGCTCAGACAACGTCGCCAAGAGGTGGTAGAAATTAACACGCGTATACAAGGTATGAGTGACCAGATTGCCTTGGCGCAGCAGGAAAAATCGCAAATCGAGCCAGCGGTGCGTAAGGGGTCTTTGCCGCAATTGGAGCTTTTGAAACTCGATCAGCGTTTATCTGAATTGCGTTCGGAGTTGAATGCAATGGAAAGTTCTTTGCCGCGGGCGCGTTCGGCTATTGGTGAAGTTCAGCGCCGTCTTGATGATCTTGTGAGTTCTGCAAAAGCGGATGCGCAAAAAGAGCTGACTGAGAAACTGGCGGAAATGCAGACGATTGATAAAACTTTATCAGCATTGGAAGACCGAAAGGTGCGTACGGATATTCGCTCTCCTGTTGCAGGTATTATTAAAGATTTGAAAGTTACAACAATAGGCGGTGTTGTTCAGCCTGGGCAAGACCTGATTGAGATCGTGCCGCTTGATGATAAACTTCTTGTTGAGGCGCAGGTTAAACCGTCGGACATTGCTTTTCTTTATCCGGGGCAAGATGCCATGGTTAAGATTACAGCCTATGATTTTTCTATCTATGGTGGTCTGAAAGGCGAACTCGTTGATATTTCGGCAGATACGATCCAAGACCAAGAGGGTAATAGTTTCTACCGTGTTCGTGTGCGGACGAATGAGACAAGCTTGAAGCGTAAGGGAGAAGTTCTTCCTATCATCCCGGGGATGGTGGCTTCGGTAGATATTTTGACAGGGAAGAAAACGGTCATGGAATATCTGATCAAACCCTTCATCAAAACACTTAAGAACTCTATGAATGAGCGTTAAAATAAGCGTTTGGAATAACATGCCTTTTTGAAATGACCCTTGAAATCATAGCAGAATACGATATAAATCATTCATTAAGGCTTTTTTCTTATGATAGACATGAGAAAAGGGTATTTTAATTTAAACAACCAATGGAGAGATAACCATAAGACGACCATCAAAACCACCTGTGCGTGATGACGGCACAAGAATTAACGGAGCCATTCGCGCCCCTAAAATTAGACTCATTGATGAAAACGGCGAAATGGTAGGTGAAGTTTCACCTGCGGAAGCGCTAGAGCTGGCTGAGAAAGCTGGTTTAGATCTGGTTGAAATTTCTCCAAACGCAAATCCACCTGTTTGTAAAATCCTTGATTACGGGAAGTATAAATACGAACAGCAGAAAAAGGCGGCGGAAGCACGTAAGAAGCAAAAAGTTATTGAAGTTAAAGAGCTCAAGATGCGTCCTGGCATTGAAGAGCATGATTATCAGGTGAAGCTCAAGGCCGCTAAGAAGTTCATTGAATCAGAAGATAAGGTAAAGTTCACCCTACGTTTTCGTGGTCGTGAGATGGCGCATGTCGATTTGGGCCGTGAAGTTCTTGAACGTTATAAAGCCGATCTGGCGGATATCACAAAAGTCGAAGTTCAGCCAAAAATGGAAGGTCGTCAGATGATGATGATCCTTGCGCCTGAATCATCGTCTGCAAGTTAAAGCACCTATCGTTAAGATGACCGAAGAGGCAAAAAAAGAACGTATCGCTAAAGTGATCGCGCGTGCAGGCATATGCTCTCGCCGTGAAGCGGAACGGCTTATTGCTGACGGAAAAGTAAGCCTTAACGGAAAAACCTTGGATACGCCTGCTGTAACCGTAGGCCCAAAAGATAAGATCAGCGTGAATGGTAAGCCTTTGCCGCAAGCCGAGGAAACAAAATTGTATTTGTTTCATAAGCCGTCAGGGTGTTTGACGACCAATAAAGATCCGCAAGGCCGCCGTACAATTTTTGATAATTTCCCGAAAGACTTGCCGCGTGTTATGACGGTAGGCCGTCTTGATTACAACACCGAGGGCCTCTTGCTTTTGACCAATGATGGTGAGCTGGCGCAGCATCTTGAATCACCTCAAACAGGCTGGCTTAGGAAGTACCGTGTGCGCGCTTATGGAAGGGTTGATGAAGCTCGTCTTAAGTCTCTTAAGGACGGCTTGACCGTTTCGGGTATTGAGTATGGCCCTATTGAAGCCTCATTGGAAAGTGTGAAGGGTTCAAATTCATGGCTAAGTATTGGCATTCGTGAAGGAAAAAACCGTGAAGTGCGTAAGATTATGGAGGCATTAGGTCTTGAAGTGAACCGCCTTATACGTGTTTCTTACGGCCCGTTTGAACTGGGCAATTTACCGCGCTCGGCGATTAAACAAGTGCCGGATAGTGCGCTGAAATCCTCAATAAAATCTTTTTTTAAATAGGTGAGGACGCTATGCGTATCACAAGTGGCCAGTACAGAGGGCGTGTCTTAGAGGGGCCAAAATCAGATAAAGTTAGGCCTACATCCGATAAAGTTCGTCAGGCTATTTTTAATATTCTCAATCATGGCGCAAAGCCTTTAGACGGCGCGAGCGTGCTCGATCTATTTTGCGGGACAGGTGGGCTAGGCATTGAGGCATTATCTAATGGCGCTAGCGCGGTACATTTTGTTGATATGGACACAAGCCTTATACGCAAGAATATAGACAAGCTGGGTATCGGTGATGAGGCGCAAGTAACGCGCAAAGATGTTCTAAAATTTCATACACCAAAGACATATGATTTCATTTTTATGGATCCGCCATATCATATGGAGCTTGCGCATAAAACGCTTGAGCACTTGCAGTCTTTGGGCGTAATGAAGCCCGATAGCCTATTGATTGTTGAAACGGAAAAAGAAGCAAAGTTACCGCCTTCTTTTAAGATTATTCAGGAAAAAATATACGGCGATATTAAAGTTAGCTTTCTAGAACAGGACCAATAGGGCTGCGCCTAAGATGATGCGATAGACAACAAAAACGCCAAAACCATGCTTTTCTAGCCATTTCAGCATTAAATGGATGGCGAGATATCCTGATATAAAAGAGAAGAAAACCGCCGTAAGAATGTCTAACGATAAAGCTAAGTCCTGTGCTTCAACAAGGTCTAACCCCGTGAGTGCGCCAGCACCGGATATGGCAACCATCGCCAAAAATAGTGAGAACCGCGCGGCCTGACTAGGCTCTAATCCGACCATACGCCCAGCGGTCATGGTGATTCCCGAACGGCTCACGCCTGGAATAAGCGCGAGAATTTGCGCTAAACCAACAAGGAAAGCGTTCTTATACGATAGTGTTTCTATGTTTCTTACTTTGGGGCCATATTTATCAGCCAGCCATAGAACGATACCGAAAAGCAGTGTCATCCAGCCTATAACTTCTATCGAGCCAACCCAGCTTGGCATATTGGCCATAAGTATGTAGCCAGCAATAATGACAGGCAAGCTGGCCACAATAATTTTAAGTGCAAGGTGCAGACCGTCATTGCGGGGATCTTTTATACCTCTCAACACGCCGCTGATCATACTTGTCACGTCATCCCTGAAGTAAAGCAGAACAGCGAATAGGGTGCCGACGTGAACGGCGATATCAAAGAGGAGTGTTTGTGCATTAACGCCACCACCAAAAAAGTGGTGTGTGAGCGCTAAATGGCCGCTTGAGCTAATGGGCAGGAATTCTGTAAGGCCTTGGACAATGGCAAGGATTATAATATGATAGAGTAACATAGAAACGAGTTTAGCAGGGGTTGCTTCAATGGTCTACGCATTTGGTTTGGTTGGTTTCATTATAGGTTTTTTAGCAGGGCAATCTGTTATTGGCTATTTGCTTAGAGATAAGACCAAAGAAGAGCTTCTCAATGATCCTAAGCTTAAGGATTACGGCTTTATCACATGGGGGTTCGCGATAGGTTTTTGTGTGCTTTTTGTCTTTCTGGGGCAGGCTGTTCAGTCTTCGCAGGGATAGGTCATATTTTTACCATAGTTTATTATTAATAACTGAAGGCAGGCCATTGGAAATTCGTATGGATGCGCTATATGAATGAATAGGTTTTATTTAATATCGTTAATTTTCGGAGACATAGATGAAAAAATTACTTTTAGCGGCTTTTGCCTTTGTACTATCAACACCGGCTATGGCCGCACAAGAGAAGTATTCTTTTGAGAAACCGCACTCACAAGTGATGTTTAATGTAGAACATATGGGCATATCACACTCCCATGGTAAGTTCCTTGGTTTCGATGGTCACTTCATTTTTGACCGTGAAGCGCCGCAGAATTCATCCGTGGAAGTAACGATAGATACAAATAGTATTGAAATGAACCATGATGTGTGGAATGAGCATCTGCGTTCAGAAAAATGGCTGAATGTTGAAAAATACCCGACCATGACATTTAAAAGCACGAAGGTTGATGTGCAGGCTGAAAAGCGTGCGATTATTACGGGCGACCTAACGTTGATGGGTGTCACAAAGCCTGTAGACCTTCAGGTCTTTTACAATAATTCGACGAAAAACCCTTTCTCTGGTAAATATATGAGTGGTTTTACAGCCGTTGCGGCTATTAAACGCTCTGATTTTGGTATGGACGGATCTTTATCGGCGGTTGGAGATAAAGTGAACATCAAGATTGAGGTAGAAGGTATTTGTGAAGAAAATTGTCCTGCAGACACTAATGAGTAAATGGGAATAAAAAGGGGGGTGTTAGGAACATGAATGTCGTAAGTGCTGAAAAATATTCATATATAGCGCAAGCATTTCACTGGATTGTCGGGCTGGCTATTTTGTCTATGATTCCTTTTGGGTGGTATATGGGCGATGTTCCAGTCTCCCCTGAAAAATTCCAGCTGTATGCCCTTCATAAATCAATAGGTGTAACCATTCTGGCGGCAGTGATTTTGCGTTTCTTCTGGCGTCTTTATGACGGCGTGCCGGCGGAGATGCCTAACCATAAACTATGGGAGAAGAAGCTCTCTAAAACTGTACATTACGTGCTTTATTTCCTTATGTTGCTGATGCCTCTGTCAGGGTGGTTGATGTCTTCGGCTAAGGGCTTTCCTGTCTCGGTTTATGGTATGTTCAGCATGCCTGACCTTATTGCAAAGAATCAGATGCTTGGGGATGTTTTGGAAACAATTCATTCCAAAGCGGCGTGGGCGGTAATTGTTATCGTTAGTTTGCATGTGGCAGGCGCTTTAAAACATCAGTTCATAGATAAGGATGGCACGATCCGCCGAATGTTGCCTTTTAGTTTGTTCGTGCTTGGCTTGTTCTTAGGTTCGTTTCTGGCATTCTCGCCAAAGGTAGCGCAGGCAGATGAAACGTCTGTAAAGCACTGGGAAATTATTCCGGCGCACAGCTCAATCGTGTTTGTTGCCAAATGGGATACCTCGGATGTGCGCGGTGAATTTACACGCTTTAATGGTGATATTGCTTTTGATGAAAATAACCTTGAGGCCTCACATGCTGATATTTCGATTGATATGACGAGCTTTGATACCGGTTATGCAGAGCGTGACGAGGAAATCGCCAGTGATAGTTGGTTTGCGCTAGAAAATTTTCCACGTGCTACTTTTAAGGCGCTCCATTTTGCGCCGTATTCCAATGGCTATGTCGCTCATGGTGAGCTAGAGCTAAAAGGGCATAAAAAAGAGATCGAGCTACCATTTAAACTGGATTACAAAGACGATGGGACATTGCGTATGTATGGCGAGACAACGCTTCAGCGTCTTGATTTTGAGATCGGCCAGCAGGGCTGGAAAAGCACGGATATCATCGCCAATGATGTGCAAGTAAAAATAGAACTTGCAGTAAAACCTGCCGATCAGGTAGAGTAATAAAAAAATAAATTATAATAATAAAAAAACAGGATTTTAATGAGGACGTTATACCATTTGTGGTTACATCCTTTTTCGAGGAAGACACGTATTACGCTGGCGGAGAAGAAGCTGGATTTCGAGTTGAAGCTGGAAAAAGTTTGGGAACGCAGAACTGATTTCCTAGTTATGAACCCAGCAGGAGATGTGCCCTTGCTCATTGATGAGGATGGGACCAAGCTTGCAAACAGCAGTGTCATTTCAGAATATTTGGAAGAAGTGTACCCCGAGATTGATTTACTCGGTGATGACCCTGTATCAAGGGCTGAAACACGCCGTCTGGTGGGTTGGTTTGATGTCAAATTCAACAAAGAAGTGACAGAGAATTTACTGGGCGAGAAGATGATGAAACGCTTCCATAAGCTTGGCGAACCACATGGCCCGACTATACGTGCTGGTCATGCTAATATTCATTATCATCTGGACTATATTTCATTTTTGCTGGAAAAGAGGCGTTGGCTGACTGGTGATAATTTCTCACTCGCGGACATAGCGGCGGCATCGCATTTATCCTCTATTGATTATATCGGTGACGTCCCTTGGGCTGATCATAAAGAGGCAAGGCAGTGGTATGCCCGCGTGAAATCAAGGCCGAGTTTTAGACCGCTATTGGAAGAAGTTATTCCGGGATTTGATGCTTCCGCTCAATATAGAAATGTCGATTTTTAGCATAAAATGTTAAAAACATTGGACTTTTTCGTTCAAATACATAATTTTCTTAGTAATGAAAAATGATATGAAGCTCTTTTGTTTCGGCTATGGCTATGTCGCAGATCATCTCTCTAAAGCTCTTAAACAAGATCAAAATGTTTCAGTGCTGGCAACGACGAGGGATACTATTAAGCGTGCGCATTTAAAAAGTGCTGGCATACAAACATATCTTTTTGAAGATTCTCGCCCCTTATTCGATCCTGATTATGCGCTGGAAGGCGTGACGCATATTTTGTTATCTATCCCACCCAAAGATTTTGGTGATCCTGTGTTTGAAGCGCATTATGAAGCGATTAAGCAATTGCCGAACTTAAAATGGATCGGATATCTGTCTGCTACCAGCGTTTATGGTGACCGCGGTGGCGCTGAGGTTTTTGAATCTGATGAATCCAAGCCAACGAGCAAGCGCGGTTCTCGCCGTCTAAAGGCTGAAGATCAATGGCGCCGCGGTGCTCGTATTGATAACCTTCCCGTTCATATATTCAGGCTGGCCGGTATTTATGGCCCAGGGCGTAATGCCTTGGATAGTATTCGCGTTGGTATGGCGCGCCGCATTTCAAAGCCGGGCCATGCATTCAATCGTGTCCATATTGATGACATCGTTCAGGTGTTAAAGGCATCTATGGAAAAGCCTAATGCCGGAAGTGTTTATAACGTTAGTGATGATAATCCGGCGGAAAGCCAAGAAGTAACGGCCTATGCAGCAAATTTGCTTGGTGTCGAACCTCCACCACTCGTGGCGCTAGAAGATGCAAATTTACCGCCGATGGCGCGCAGTTTTTATAATGACAATAAGCGCATTAATAACGACAAAATTAAAAAAGAATTGGGTGTGAACCTTCTATACCCTGATTACCGCGCTGGCCTTCAGGCCTGTCTTGAGGCGGAAGACGAAACCTCTTTATTCGCTGAGGAATAACAATTTTTATACGCGCTGTATTTCCTGACGAGGGATAGTGATTTTCACGCTCGTGCCATGGCCGAGCTGTGATGTGATTTCTAACTTACCGCTATGGAGCTCAACAAGATCTTTCGTGATGGCAAGGCCGAGGCCTGAACCTTCGTGCTGCCTTGAATAGCTGCCTTCGACCTGCTCAAACGGTCTTGTGATGGATTTTATTTTCGTGATCGGAATACCGATACCATCATCTGTTACTGTGAATTGAACTTCTGTTTCATCTGTTGTCACATCAAGAGATACATGGCCGCCCTGATCGGTAAACTTAACAGCATTAGAGAGCAGATTGAGCATAATTTGCATCAAGGCGCGACGGTCTGCGACGAGCGTTTCGTCTTCTTTATCAATGGAAACAGAAAGTTTAATACCGCCATCGACAGCGCGTCCTTCCATCATATGAACGGCTAGCCTCGAGAGCTTCGATACATTAACGTCCTCAAGGTGAAGTTCGTATTTCCCTGCCTCAATACGTGACATATCAAGAATATCGGTAATGAGGTCCAGCAAATGTTCACCGCTTTCACGGATGCCGGTGATGTAATCAAGATATTTTTCTGTGCCGATAGGTCCGAGAAGCTGTCTTTGCATCATTTCCGAAAAGCCGATAATCGCATTAAGCGGCGTTCGTAATTCATGGCTCATATTGGCAAGGAAACGGGATTTCGCCGCGTAGGCATTCTCTGCGGCGTCTTTGGCTTCTTGTAAATCGCGTTCATGCTGGAGGCGCTCTGTTACATCCTGCATAATACCGAATAGGGCGATGACTTCTTCATTATCGTCAAACTCACAGCGTCCTTCACAGTTTAAGTAACGAATAGAGCCATCATCTTTGTTGATACGGAAATCAATATCGTAATTGCGTTTTTCAATAATGGCACGTTGGAAAGCTTGTATTACACGGCCAATATCACGGCGATGCATAAAGCTTTTCAGATTATCGATGGTTGGGCTGAATTCGTCCTGATCGCGATCAAAGATACGGTAGAGCTCGTCCGACCATGTAATCTTTTCTTCACCAACTTTCCAGTGCCAGTGTCCCATATTGGCGAGGGCTTGTGCCTCTTTAAGTTGCGCTTCTTTTTCTCTGAGGCGGCTCTCATTGTTCTTAACATCGGTGATGTCACGGCCCAGAGCAAATATTTGTCCGCCAATGTTTTTAAGTTGCCAGTCAATTGAGAAATAGCCGCCTGCCGCGCCTTTAACACGAGATTCAAAGTTTGTGGCGGGCGAGTAATTCTGCGCGCCCTGTGCCGAAGAAATCGTAAAGAAAGCATTGCGGACATAGGCACGGTCATCGCGGTGCATGATGTCTAGGAAAGATTTGCTGTTCAGTTCAGCATCATCATAGCCAAGAATACGGCCAAAGTTTTTGTTAAAGCGAACAAAGCTTCCATCTTCTGTGATAATAGATTGAAGCTCGCTCGACATTTCAACGAAGATATTGAGCTCTTCTTCTTTTAAGCGCTTCGCTGTTTTGGGCGTGCTTTTACTTGATGTTTTACTTTTAGGCTGAATGTTCTTGATAAGGGTCTTTAGGTCCTCGTTATTTGTCTCAGCTTCAGGGACATTCTCGTTGTAAGCGGTGGCGACAAGATAAGATTTCTGCGCCGCGGTGATCCAGTCAAACTGGAAGTTTTGTGTAATTTTTTGTTTGGCCGATGAGCCCAGTTTCAACGTCGCCTCGTAATGGCCTGGCCTGATATGGCTGAAATCGAAATCATTATTTGCCGCTTCTGCTTTATGTGATGCACTTGTTTTTATCTGCGGCTTTAGGGCAAAGGCATCTGCATCATTGATGGTCAGCACATTATTGATGTGCTTTGAATGCCACGCTTTTTTATCAAGCTCGTTTTCTAGCGTGTCATTGAGGTAAACAAAATTTCCGGCAGAATCCACGACGAAGCGATAGATAACACTATCCTCCAATATGGCTGTTTTTTGCGCTGTTTTCTTTGTGTGTTTAACCGATGACTTGGCCATAAAGTCGCTGTTACCCCCTTAAAGTACGACGAATCAATAGCAGTATCTTAAACTGTTTTCATAAAAAATCCCACTTTTAATTCAAGACTGTCCTGATGTTCCAGCCTAGTGATTCGTCGATTAACAAATCGTTAAAAGTGGGATTTTAAAATTTAAATGTAATAGAGCACTATCTCATGTTCTTATTTGTACTTCACTGCACAGCCGTAAGGGTTGGTCTGTGTCACGACAACATTATTGCCTGCCAAAACGGAGTCCAAAGCTTCGGAGACGTAGTTGCGTGCGCCTTGTACAGTGGCGTGGTTGGCGCTGTTGTTATCGTCAATCGCGCCTTTATAGACCAGTGTGCCGGCTTTGTTGATGACAAACATATGCGGTGTTGTACTGGCGCCATATAGTTTTCCAACAGTGCCGTCGGAATCAAGAAGAACGGCAGATGGGCTGGCTTTTCTTTCTTTCGTCAGAGTGTTTGCCTGTTCGCCTGTAACATGGCCCTGACGTCCTTCGGCTGAGGAAATGATGCTGAGCCAAATCACATCTTGGTCACGGTATTTTCTTTGCAGACCTTGCATATTATGTGTCTCATAATGCTTTTGCACATAAGGACAGCCATGATTTGTCCATTCAAGGACAACGACTTTACCTTCAAAATCTGAAAGGCTTACATTCTGGCCGTTACTATTAACGACGGTGAAGTTAGGCGCTTTTTCACCGATTTGCGGCGTAGCGGCCATGGCAGGGGCGGCCATAATAAAGGCGCAAAAAGCAAGGATAAGGTGTTTGATCATGATGTCTCCTTTGTGGTTTAGACAAATGTTAATAGGGTGTACGGGTTTTTTCTATCAATTAACTAGGGTCAAATGCATCCAATACAATGCCTTCAGTTAAAATTTGTGGCAAAATTTTAGGTTCAGCTCTTATGCCCTGATCATCTGGCGCGGCGTAATAGACATACAAAGGTACACCATTGCGCCCGAAGCTTTTTAAATAGGCTGTTATGTCAGCGTTTTGATTAGTCCAGTCGCCCTTAAGGTATTGAATGTTGTTGTTTTCTATGGCGGCATTGACTTTATGGGTGAAAGCAATGCGTTCATTGAATTTACAGGTGATGCACCAATCCGCTGTCATGTTTACAAATACAGGATTATTACTTTGTAGAGCCTGTTCCAGAACGGCAGGGGTAAAGGAGGTATACTCAGCCTCAACGGCTTGTGTGTCTGTTCCAGTGCTTGGCATCAATACCGGTGCTGTGAATGGAATACTTAAAGAAAAAATAATCAGAACAGTGGCTAATATTTTCGTAATTATATTTTTGAAGTTCGTTAATACCCAGATCGCGAAACTAATAGAAATAGCGCCTGTAAAGAGGGCAATTAGGCCGCTTGTTGCGCTTTGCTGGGCAAAAACCCATGCCAGCCATAAAGCGGAAACAAACATTGGGAAGGCGAGGAATTGTCTGAATTTTTCCATCCATGCGCCGGGCTTAGGCAGTATTTTTTGTAAGCCGGGCAGGATCGTTAAGGCGACATATGGGAAGGCAAGGCCTAGCCCTAAGAATGTAAAGATCAACATTGAGATGATGGCTGGTTGCGTCAATGCATAGCCAAGAGCGCTTGCCATGAAAGGGGCGGAGCACGGCGTTGCGACTAACGTCGCTAGTACGCCTGTAAAGAATGAGCCTTTATAGCTGTGCTGAGCTGTTAAGCCTTGACCCACACCGCTGAGTTTATTTGAGAATTCAAAGAAGCCTGCCAGATTAAGGCCAAGAGCGAATAAAAGATAAGCGAGCAGTCCCGTCACGATTGGGTTTTGTAGTTGGAAACCCCAGCCAATCTGCGCACCCAGACTTTGCAGGGCGATGAGTGACCCGGCCACAACCCAGAAGCTGGCAATGATACCGCCTGCATAAGCGGCGCCATGAAGGGCGGCATGATGACGTTCTTTTTCAGAGAGCTTTACAAGGCTTAGCGCTTTCATGGAAAGGACGGGGAACACGCATGGCATTAAATTCAATATCATACCGCCAATAAAGGCAAAGACGAGCGCAAGGGTGAGTGTAAAATTATCATCAAAAACCATCTGCTCGGCATTGGGCACAGTGTTTGTGTTTAAGAGTGTTGTATCTTTTTCGGCAGTGATATCATAGCTGTGCTGTCCANCGCGCAAGACACCGTCCAATGCGTCGAACTCAGCTATATCACGTGTATCTCGGTCTGTTGAAAGCGTGAGGCTACCTTGCGCGGTGCTGTTGACCTCCTGCGGCGAGGCGGCGAGGATAACACCCCATTCTTTTGGGAAGAAATGTGTGTTTTGTTTCTCAAGGTCTGTTTCGACAAGACCATCTACGCTCAAGGTGAAGTTTTTGGCTGTCTCATCATAATTAAAGCGAGCGGTTAAATTATGATCAGTTTGTGGGAGAACATTTTGTGCGCGTTCTACCATGTCTTCGTTAATAGGCGTGGCACTGCTTGCCACAGGAAGCGTGATGCTGGCATTGCCAAATTCAGGGATGCAGATATCCATACATACGAGCCATTCCGCATCAACATTAAATGTGACATGGGTCAGCTCTGGTGCGAGCGTATCGGGGACCGTGACGGGGACGGTAAATAAAACTTCATCCTCATAGCCATAATTAATGAGCGGGCCGAAAGGAATGGCGGAAGGCGCAGGCCATGATACTTCGCCGATAGTAAAGCCTTGGGGTGCATTGAATTTAAAGCGCGTCTCTGCGCCTGAATCGCCTGGATTCATCCAATAGGTATGCCAGTGCGGAATGATTTCTTTGCGGATAATGAGGGTTAAATCCTCACCTGCAACGACAGCGTCTTTATTGGCGTGTAAAGAAAGTTCGACTTTAGGACTGTCGTCAAAACTACTTTCATCGGCCTGTACGTGCTGTAGAGGCAAAATAGCAAGGCATACAAATAAAAGAACAGGCAATAGAAAGGCGCGGATCATTGTCATGGCTTAGCCCTCAACTGCGTCTTTGAAAGCTTTCTGAATTTTTTCGCTGGAGTCCTTGGAGGTCAGCACGTGCAGTGTTTCACCATTGCCGCGGTCATACAGAACAAGGAAGCCTGTGGCCGCACCGTATTTTTGGAGCACGCTGTCCAAATTTTCGGCCTGCGCCATTTTTCTGGTGCGGGCGATAGATGTACTGTCAGTCATGTCGAATGTAATAAAATCAATGTCTTTTGCGGCTTCTTCCTCAGCACGTGCTTTTTCAACGCGCGGTTCAAGAAGCTTACATGTGCCGCACCAATCAGCATAAAAATAGACACCAGCTATGTCCTTGGCTATGTCCTTGTTTGTCATTGTGTCTTCCGCCTGAGCGTGAGGGGCTATAAGGGTAAAAGCGGAGAGCAAGAGAGCAAAAAAAGTGGCTATATTCATAAATCTATTCTTTCTGTTTTGCGCACGTAATGGCACATGTTCTGGGTTTCTATAGTAACTCAATTCGCGGTAAAAACCACATGGTTACATTTTTACTGTGATAGTTTTCCCTCATCATTGGATTTTGCATTTATTTGTTTTACTATACTTAAAAAATAAGGAGATATAATGGCAATATCCTCAGATGCATTGGACACAGATGTTGATGGAAAAGCGCCCGTCTGGACGCCATCGGAAGAAAGAGTAAAGAACTCTGCCTTATGGGCCTTTAAAGAATTAATCGAGAAAAAATATCAAACAACATTGAATGATTATCATGATATCTGGTGCTGGTCCGTAGACCATAGCGCTGAGTTTTGGGATGAGGTTTGGGATTTTTGCGGCGTCATTGGGGAAAAGGGCGATGTTGTTTTGCCTGCCAACCAAAAAATGGAAGCGGGGACGCATTTCTTTCCGCATGGGAAAATAAATTACGCGGAGAATTTACTACAGGATAAAAGCGATGCACTAGCCATGGTGTTTCGCGGAGAAGACAAAATTGAGACAAAGCTTAGTCGTAAAGAATTATGCAACCAAGTAAGCCAGTTTGCTCAAGGACTTAAGGCGCTGGGCGTTACAAAAGGAGACCGTGTCTGCGGATTAATGCCCAACATGCCGCAAACGATTATTGCGGCTTTGGCGACGGCATCCCTTGGCGCTATCTGGTCATCGGCTTCACCAGATTTTGGGGTGCAGGGTGTGCTTGACCGTTTCGGACAGGTTGAGCCAAAAGTTATGATTGCCTGTGCGGCTTATTATTATAATGGTAAGGCGCATGACTGTCTGGATAAGATTGCACAGGTTCAGCCTCAAATCTCTTCTTTGGTTAAGACCGTCATTGTGCCCTATGCAGATGAAAACCCAGATCTGAGTACCGTAGAGGATGCTGTGCTGTATGATGATTTTATTGCACAAAATGAGCCCGCCGATATCGCTTTCGAGCGTGTTGATTTTAATCACCCGCTTTTCATTATGTTCTCGTCAGGGACAACAGGCGTACCCAAATGTATCGTGCACGGCCATGGCGGCACACTGATTCAGCACAAGAAAGAATTTATCCTGCAATGTGATGTTAAGCCCGGAGATAATATCTTCTATTTCACGACATGTGGCTGGATGATGTGGAACTGGTTGATTTCGGGCTTGTCCTGCGGTGCCGCGCTATTGCTCTATGATGGTTCCCCTTTCTATCCGTCGGGTGAGGTTCTATGGGATTATGCGCAAGATTACGATATGACCCTATTCGGCACGGCAGCTAAATATGTGGATGCGCTGAAAAAAGAGGGCGTGAAGCCTGGTAAAACACATGATCTATCATCGTTGAAGCTTTTGACATCAACAGGGTCGCCGCTGGTGCATGAAAGCTTTGATTATATTTATGACGATATAAAAGCTGACTTACATATCTGTGCGCTCTATGGCGGGACGGATATTATTGCGGCGAGTTTTGGTATTGGTAATCCTATATCACCAGTTTACCGCGGCGAATTACAGGGTCCGGGTTTAGGAACGGATATTGATGTGTTTGATGACGCAGGCCAGTCTCTTCCTGCGAATGTTCAGGGCGACATTGTCTGCAAGTCTGTCTTTCCGTCAATGCCGGTCAAGTTTTGGAATGACGAAGATGGTGCACGCTATCAGGGCGCGTATTTCGATACTTATGATGGTGTTTGGCATCACGGAGATTGGGTCGAAAAAACATCGAGCCATGGTTTGATTGTGCATGGGCGTTCGGACGCGACGCTGAACCCTGGCGGCGTACGTATCGGAACGGCGGAGATATACAGGCAGGTCGAGCAAATTCCAGAAGTTCTAGAGAGTATTGTTGTCGGTCAAAACTGGGACGATGATGTCCGTGTTGTTTTGTTTGTTCGTTTGCGTGAAGGGGTCTCTTTATCCGAAGAGCTTATCAAAACAATCAAAACCAAAATTCGTACAGGCGCTTCGCCGCGTCACATGCCAGCCAAAGTTCTGGCTGTTGCAGATATCCCGCGCACAAAAAGCGGAAAGATTGTTGAACTCGCGGTGCGTAATGTTATTCATGACCGCCCTGTTAAAAACGTTGAGGCTCTTGCCAATCCTGAAGCTTTAGAGCTATATAAAAACCGGACGGAGTTGTTAGATTAAGATCAAATTGGAAAGTATGTATGCGCGGGTTTTTTGGTATTGGGGTTGAAGGTATAAGCAAAGAAAGAAATTTAGGGAATCTTGTGCGATCTGCACATTCATTTGGCTCTAGCTTTTTCTTTGCGATCAATCCGGAACTCGATATCAAAAAAGTGCGTTCTTCCGATACATCTGGGGCGTATGATCATATGCCTTTTTATGATTATGAGAGCTTTGAAGAGTTTAAATTACCGAAAAGGTGTGCATTGGTTGGTGTCGAATTTATTGAAGACTCTGTTGAGCTTCCAAGTTTTAAGCATCCCGCGCAGGCAGCGTATATCTTAGGCCCAGAAATGGGTAATTTATCGGATGAGGTGCTGGCCTGCTGTGATCATGTTATCAAGATACCGATGAAATTTTGCATTAATGTTGGCACGGCGGGGGCGATTGTCATGTATGACCGCCTGATTTCTATGGGACGTTTTGCCCCCAGACCCGTGAAGTCGGGCGGACCGGATGTTAAGATGGAAGAGCATGTCCATAATTTGCGCCGTATAAAACGCAGATCTTAATTTTTGGTTTTTCCTATAAAACTCTAAGATTTTTCACGATTGTGCCTTGTTTTTGCCATGCGACGCATGCATATTTTACCTATGTTTAGAAAGATATTTGCAATTTCAGCGTTGGTTATGAGTTTTAGTGTCCCTGCATTGGCGGATGAGCCGAAGGTTTTGTCGGCACATGGCGACTGGACAGCTTATGTGTTTAACGAAAATGGCAACAAAGTTTGCTATATGGCGTCTCAGCCGATTAAGGCGGAAGGCGCATATACGAAACGCGGTGACATTTTTGCCCTTGTGACACACCGTCCGGGCGAGGACTCACGTGATGTCTTCAGCTATATTACGGGGTATTCATATAAACCAAGTAGCAATGTATCTTTGAGTTTTGGTTCGAAACAGTTCACGTTGTTTACACAAAATGATATGGCTTGGGCTGTCGATGATAAAACAGACCGTGATATTGCAAAAGCTATTCGTGGCGGTTCGAAGATGGTCGTCAAGGGTACGTCTTCTCGTGGAACAAAGACAACAGATACATTCTCACTCCGTGGATCATCAGCCGCACATGACGCGATTTCCCGCGAATGTGGCCTTACACCTTAATGAGAGAATAATTTATACTCTAATGAAATGGATTAAGCCGTTTATAACGGCTTTTTTTATGAGGACATCTCAGATATGAGGTTTGTCATGGTTAGATCGCCGCGCGTGAAGATTGTGCTGAAGATATAAAGACCAATCCCGATCAGCAATATGGATGTTCCGACTTTGACTTTGCGCAAAAGAGGACGGCTAACGAGTTTTCTAAGCATCATCAGCGGTATAATGTAAGATAGCTGTACGATAATATCTGCCAAGGTAATGGTTATGTTGATATAAGTGATTTCAAGGACTGAAAAAACGGTCTGCCCAAGCAGAGCTGGGATCACGACAAGGATAAAAACTAGGTCATATGGGTTCGATAAACAAAGAAAACCGCCAGCGAGAACAGTCTTGAAGTGTGACATTTTGTGAAGTTTATCTTGCGTTTCCTCCGAGGCTTTTTCGTAGTCACTGATATGTTCGTTCAGCCCGGAAAATCCCATTGAGATGAAAATGATGGCGGCGATGGCTTTAATAAAGATGAAAACCATCCCGAAACCTGCAGGAAGCATGGATAGTGTTAAGAGCAAGACATAATAGGCCGTGGTTCTAACGACTAGGTAGCCTGACCAAAAAGACAGCATGGATTTCCATTTGCCTTCCAGTGATAAGCCAATGAAAGTCATCATATATGGCCCTGGTTTAATCATCAAAACAAGAGCGGCCATGAATAAAGTGAGGAGAGCGCTTAATTCCATGCGCTTAAGCGTAGTGCTTTGTCATATATGCCGCAATGGTAAAATTTCTTTAGGTTTAAGATGGTAGCGATATGAGGTTTGTGGCGGTAAGATCTTCTCGCGTAAAAATGGTTATAAAAATATATATACCAATAAGAATAAGAGCTATAGCACTACCGAGTTTGATCTTTTTCAACAAAGGTGGTGTGATAAAGTTATGGGCCATGAGCAGGGGAATGCAATAAGCGCTTTGAATAATGATATTGGCGAGGATCGTAACCCAGAAAATAAGAGTGATATCGACAAAAGTGAAGCTGGTCATTTGCATGAGCGATGGAATAACAGCGAGAACCCATACGATTTCATAAGGGTTGGATAAACACAAAACACCGCCTGCCAGAAGGGATTTTATAACATTCCCCTTATCTGCTTTTTTTTCTAAGGCTTTAGCGTCTTCTTTATATTGACTCAAATTCTGGCTCAAGCTTGTCATGCCCATGTAAATGAAAATGATGGCGGCAGCACTTTTTAAGAATATGAAAATGAGACCAAAGCCTTGCGGAAGAAGGGTAAAGCTGGAGAGAAGGATATAGTATAATACCATGGCGACGATGGCATATCCTACCCAAAAAGATAGAGCAGACCGCCATTTCCCTTCCGAACATAGAGAGATAAGCGCCATCATATAGGGCCCCGGTTTAATCATCAAAACAAGAGCGGCCATGAATAAAGTGAGGAGTGCGCTTAATTCCATGCGCTTAAGCCTAGTGCTTTGCGCATCTTGTCGCAATCACAAATCTTTTAGAGCGAAATTATGCGTTTTTCTTGCGTCTTTTGTCTTAAACGCCTATAAAGCGCGACATGAGTATTGCATCACATAACCAAAAATTTGCTGCGCCTGAAACGGCGGACGGACGCATATCTTTGATTGGTATGACATTGGCTGAAATGGAAGAGGCCGTGACCTCTCTTGGCTTGCCTAAATTCAGAGCCAAACAGATATATGGCTGGGTCTATCAAAAAGGTGTGCGTGATGTCGAAGAAATGAGCAATGTGCCAAAAGATTTGCGCGCTGTTCTGGCGGAAAAATATTCTGTTGAGCGTCCGAAAATTATTACGGATCAAAAGTCTGAAGATGGCACACATAAATGGCTCCTAGGTATGAGTGACGGCCAGCAGGTCGAGACAGTTTTTATTCCTGAGTCAGATCGTGGAGCGCTTTGTGTTTCGTCGCAAGTCGGATGTACGCTTACCTGCCGCTTTTGTCATACTGGGACACAACCTTTGGTGCGTAACCTTGGAGCATGGGAGATTATTTCCCAGATTATGCATACAAGAGATGCGCTTGAGGAGTGGCCGAGTTCGGCGGCAATGCCAAGACTGTTCACGAATGTAGTGATGATGGGTATGGGCGAGCCGCTCTATAACTATCATAATGTCGCTAAGGCTTTGAAAATTGTTATGGATGGCGATGGTCTGGCAATTTCCAAGCGTAAGATTACGCTTTCAACATCTGGTGTTGTGCCGGCTATTTATAAATGCGGAGAGGAGCTGGGTGTTAATCTGGCAATTTCACTGCATGCGGTGACAAATGAGCTTCGCTCGCAAATTATGCCGATTAACAATAAATACCCCTTAGAAGAACTGTTACAAGCGTGCCGTGACTACCCCGGAGCCAGCCCATCCAGACGTATTACATTTGAATATGTGATGCTTAAAGGGGTGAATGATTCTATAGCTGATGCGAAAGAGCTTGTGAAAATCTTAAAAAATATTCACGCAAAAGTGAATCTTATCCCCTTTAATGACTGGCCTGGGAGCGGTTTTGAGTGCTCCGACTGGCAGACAATAACGAATTTTGGTAGAATCTTGGAAGAGGCGGGGTATGAGTCACCCATTCGAAAACCTCGTGGACGAGATATACTTGCCGCGTGTGGGCAGTTGAAATCTGCGAGTAAACGTGCTCATACTAAAAGGACGGATTCATAGGTAATGGATGATGGTTGTAGAAAGTAAGAATAACAAAAATATAATCGAACACATCACTAAACTGCGCCGCCGCTATGTCTTTACCAAGCATGGTGATTTAAGGCTCCGTGTTGTATGTGCATTGGTTGTTTTCATGACCGCCCTAGTCGGCTTCGGTATGAAGTTCGAGCATAGCACCTCAAACTTTTCAGTAGCGAATATCACAGCAAATGAGGCGCAAGCGCGCCCACAAACACCTGAAGATGTGTTTATGGCGATGCAAGCTCATCCCTCGGCAGAAGAGGCTGTGCTGGAACATGATCAGGAAACTGAGGCGGAAACACCCGCCGTAGAAGAGATGGCACGCATTGTCATCCCAACACCAACGGCAAAACCATTGAAGCGCATGTTTACGGTGCAAAGTGGTGATAATTTAAGTTCTATTTTAGAGCGCGCGTCTTTATCAAAGGCCGAGACATACCAAATCATTCAAGCGCTTGAAAATGCGTATAACCCAAGAGATATGCGCGTCGGTCAGAAAATTTTGATTGATGTTGAGAAGAACGAGACAAAAGATATCGTATTCAACGGCCTTTATATTCAAAAGAACCAGCTCGATTTCGTAAAGCTGGCCAAGGCAGAGACAGGCTATGATGTAAAGTCACTTCAGCGTAAATTCAAAACACGGACTGGATTTGCTGATGCGACAATAGATCAGACGGCACCGTCTATCTATATTGCTTTGCGTGAGCAAGGCGTGCCAAATGAAATTATTGCTCAGCTTATTCGTTATTACTCATGGGATTTAGACTTTCAGCGTGATGTGCACCCAGGTAATCGCATCCGCGTATTGTATGAACATGGTGTGATGGATAATGGGGAGAGCGTGAATGGCCATGGAAAGCTTATTTATGCGAGCTATTCAGGATATCGCGGTGATCTTCCTATGTACCGCTATGAAAAAGAAAACGGCGATGTTGATTATTATAATGATAAAGGCATGAGCGTTCGTAAGGCGCTGTTGAGTACACCTGTCGATGGTGCGCGTCTGTCCTCAGGCTTTGGCCGCCGTAAGCACCCTGTGTTGGGCTACCAAAAGATGCATAAAGGTGTAGATTTCGCGGCACCGCGCGGCACACCTATTTACGCGGCAGGTGACGGTATTGTTGAGAAAGCTGAATGGTTCTCAAGCTTTGGTAATTATGTACGTATTCGCCATAATGGCGAGCTAAAAACCGCTTATGCGCATATGAAAGGTTTTGGCAAAGGCGTGCGTAAGGGCGTGCGCGTGAAGCAAGGCCAGATTATTGGTTATATCGGTACAACAGGCCGTTCAACAGGCCCGCATCTGCATTATGAAGTCCATAAAAATGGCGTGCAGGTTAATCCGAACTCTCTCAAATTGCCGACAGGTGAGAAGTTAGCTGGTGAGAAGCTGGATAGCTTTATGGCGGCCAAAGCGATGATTGACCGCAAAGCCAAAGATCTATCAAAAGATCCTGCGCGTATTGCCTTTCTTAAGAAAGATAAAGAGACAGGCGCTGAATAAAACCCCTTTCGATTTTATACTTGCATAATACAGGCCCATATGGGTAGATATTATGAAAAGATTATAAAATTTGAACATGAACAGGGTATTTTCTGAGTATAAATGGTGGATATTAGGCGGGGCTGGCAGCACGGCGGGGCTGGCTTTTGCTGTGGCTTTGGTAACGTCTGGGCCAAGTGAAGACGTTTCATCTTCTTCATCTGCTCCCATAACGGTAGAACTTGATGAAAATATCTATACAGAAGATATATCGACACCTCCCTTAGTTATAGAGAATGAAGAGCCTGAAGATGTCATTGAAGTGGAAGATGGCCCTGAGATTATAGAACTTAGTGCTGTTTTTACGCGTGGCAATAATGGTCTCGCTGATTTCCTGCGGCCATATGATGTGCCATATGTGGAGGTTTTAGCAATAGACAGTGCTATTGATGCGGTAGAGCGCGCAGGCTTTAAGATTGATGATCCAATTGAGTTGAGGTTTATTGATGGCCAGTTGGACCGCTTTACATGGCTTAAAGATGCGCTAACGAAAATTGTCGTTCATAGGCATGAAGATGGCGCTTTTGTCGCTGTTAATGAAGCGCCAGCCCCAACGCCGCAACGTTTCTTAATTGATACAGAGATTGACTCCAGTTTCTATATGAGCCTGAAGCAAGACGGAATGGCAGATGAGATCATCTTAGAGATGGCGCGTGTGCTCGGTTTCTCTTTGGACTTCAGATACGATATTCATCAAGGTAATCGCATTAGAGGAAGTGTTACCTGCGACTTTTATGCGGCAAGCGCCTATTTTCCTGACGGGCTAGTCACAAATTGTAACACCAATTATGCGCATGCACGTATCGGCTATGGATCAGATGAAACGGTAGAAATTTTTGAACATTTTATAGAGGGCGAAGAAGACTCTGTTTATTTGGATCCCGATGGGCGTTCGGCGGCTAATACTATTTTGCGTGTGCCGATTAATGGCGCGCGCTTGTCTTCAAATTTTGGCGGCAGACGGCACCCAGTTCTGGGCACATGGCGAAACCATAATGGCACAGACTTTGCGGCACCTACGGGGACTCCTATTTATGCGGCGGGGGATGGCATTGTTGAACGTGCCAACCGGTATGGTAGTTTTGGTAATTACGTCCGTATCAGACATAGCGGCGGTTATAAAACAGCTTATGCGCATATGAGCCGTTTTGGCCGTTTTGGCGCTGGCGAACGTGTAAGGCAAGGCGAAGTCATTGGCTATGTCGGCACGACGGGGCGTTCTACTGGCCCGCATTTACATTACGAAGTTTACTTAGACGGACGGCCTATTAATTCACAAACAATGGCCATGCCTAAAGTTGCGTATCTTGAGGGAGAGGCGTTAGATCAATTCCAGCAAGATATTGAAGGTATACGGGGAGAGTTTGCGATTGCCCTAGCAAGACAAGGCGTTAATGATTTTGTATCGCTAACCTTTCCCGCATTGTCTGAGGTTAATCTGCTTTCCTTGCCGCGCTCCGCATCTTTATCGCGCCAATTACAACCAGAATAAACGCCATTGTGAACCAAAAGATAGCGTATTGAAGGTGATCATTCTTTAATACTGGCTTGTCTCCAACGGGATAAGGCTGGCGTGCAAGATCATTTTGAGTAGGGATCTGCCATGCGATCATAGGAATCGCGCTTTTTATACCAAAAATAGTTTCTAGCTTAGAGATTTCAGGCCAGTATAAATATGGGCCATCTGTTGTATTATCCGGTATAAAAGGATTACTTTTCGTCGCCTCCCTTAATACAGCGTCAAATTGTACTTTGGTTTTAGTTTGAGGCATATCTACGGCATCTGTTTCTATCCAGCCGCGATTAACAAAGATAGTCCCATTGCTCGTTTTTAAAGGCATAATGAGATGATAGCCCACTTTACCGTCATGGGTCTTTGAGCGAATAAAGGCCGCTTTTTTTATGAAAGAGCCGCTGAATGTTACTTTGTCAAATTCTTCATATATAGCTTGGGCGTCGAAATTCTCAGCTTCTGTCTTATAAGCAGCATCTATTTGAGCAATAAGTGTTTCTTTCCATGCAAGACGTTTAACTTGCCATGTGCCAAGACTTAAGAGAACGGTAACAGCGATTAAGATTGCTAGCGTCGTTATCCATGGAAATGATGTTTGGGATTGTGACGAGGAAGGCATTACTCCTCCTTTTTATCTTCCCAGTCACTCGAGCGGTTCCAATATTGAAGCGCGATAGTGACAGCTTTTGATGGTTTTAGAAGGCCAATGCTTAAGCCCAAAATGATCGGTGACCAAATAATTGTATGAAGCCATAAAGGCCAGTCTGTCTTCATGGCGATCACGAGAATGAGCGGCACGATAGAAAACCCTAAGATGAAGCTTAAAAATACAGCGGGGCCATCGCCGCTATCATGTTCGGCAAGCTTAAAACCGCAATGAGGGCACTGTTCATTTGTCTCTAAAGACCAAAATGACTTGAACATAGATGCCTTTTCGCATTTCGGACATTTCTGCTGGATAGCAATGTCCGTAATTTTTTTAACCCATGTCATCATGATGCGTGTCTGTTCTTAA
Source organism: Micavibrio sp. (assembly GCA_002710775.1). GTDB lineage: Bacteria > Pseudomonadota > Alphaproteobacteria > Micavibrionales > UBA9664 > UBA9664. The sequence continues at coordinate 30,936 of PALX01000010.1, forward strand.
TGTCCGGCAGGACCTTCATATCCCATACCGCCCCACCAGTAGACGGCGATGAAAAGGAATAGCCAGACCACGTCTACGAAGTGCCAGTACCAAGCGGCGGCTTCGAAACCAAAATGGCTCTTGGCTGTGAAATGGCCCTTGCATGCGCGGAAATAGCACACGCTTAGGAAGATTGTTCCAACAAGAACGTGGAAACCGTGGAAGCCTGTTGCCATATAGAATGTTGACGGGAAAATACCATCTTTAAAACCAAAGAGAAGGTGGCTGTATTCATAAGCTTGGAAACAAAGGAAAACAGTCCCTAAAATAACAGCGTAGCCTAGGCCTTTGCGCAGGCCTTCTTGATCACCGTGAAGAACGGCGTGGTGTGCCCAAGTTACGGCGCACCCTGATAGCAGAAGGATCATTGTCATCATGAAAGGCAGACCAAAAGCACCTACAGGCACGATTCCTTCTGGTGGCCAGTGTCCGCCTACAGGCCAAAGAGATGCATTGAAGAAGGCCCAGAAGAAAGCGACGAAGAACATGACCTCTGATACAATGAAAAGCATCATGCCGTAACGCAAGCCAATCTGCGCGATCACAGAATGGGCTTTTTGTACAACGGCTTCATATAGGATATCTTTCCACCACATGATCATGCAAAAAATGACACCAGCAAATCCGGTATATACACCCCAAAGCCCGATATCCATGCCAAAAACTGGCTTTTCATGCATGTATAGAACCGCCATGAAAGCCAAAAAGCCTGCCGCAAAAGACGAAATAAGCGGCCAAATGCTTGGGTCTACAAGGTGGAAAGGGTGTGGTTTACCTGTTGTTGTAAATTCTGGTTGTTTGTCTGCCATATCAAAATCTCAAAAAATTTATTGGTTTTCGCTATTATTTATAACCGAGTTGCTTAAGGGAGACTAGAGGAAATTACTGATTTCCGATGTTACTAATGGCTTTTTCCAGATCCTGACTGTCTGATTTGAAGAAAGTATAAGATAGGGTGATGACATCAACGTCCTGCATATCAGGNTCTTTATCCATTTCTGGGTCAACATAGAATACCACAGGCATATTGGCGGATTGACCCGCTTCCAAGACTTGTCTGTCAAAACAAAAACACTGTGTTTTGTGAAAATATTTTCCAGCCTTTAAGGGGGTTACGTTGTAGATGGCTGTGCCGGCAATATCGGTATCGGTGGGATTATAAGCCTTGAAGTTAATCAGCATATCTTGGCCGATATTAATTTTGACGGACCGTCTTTCTGCGCCGAACTGCCATGGCATATCTCTGGCCGTTGATGTGACAAAGTTAATTTTAACTTGNCTTTCTAAGACATGGTCGGGGAGTTGCTCCGAAGAAATAGGCGTGCCGCCAAAACCTGTAACACGGCAGAATAAATTATACATCGGGACAGCGGCGAAGGACAAACCAACCATAATAATCACGACGATTAAGATAATGAGGGCGGCTCTATCGTTCTTTGATTTTAGTTGTTGCTGTGTATTTTTATCACTTTCGCTCATAGNTAAAGACAATAGCGCAATTAGCGTGTGATTCAACATGAAACACGTTAGAGAGGGGCAAAAATGTCGAGCTGATTATTCAGGTCTTGAGATTACAGATGTCTGGCTACGTCTGGAGAATGCCGCTGGTTGTCTGGCATTAATCACAGGTGCCTTTGGCGCCGCAAACACATCAGTTGTTTCTTCTGTCATAATTTCTGTGCCAGCATATCTTGCTGGTGCATTGCGACGCTTGCCGTAATCTTTACGTGTATTAATTACATTGTCCTCAAATGTCGTCACTTTTGTTGTTGTGGTCGTGATCATTTCACTTTGGACGGGGACAGCAAGTGGCATTGGCGCAGTTTGATAGTTTTGGATTGGCACGACTGGCTGTGGCTGAGGTGCTGTTTTTACGTTGCGCGCGTCAATGATGAAAGATGGGTATTGACCTTCTGGTAGATAAGGGTCATTTGAACTGGCAAAACTTGGTGCGGCCATGGCAGAGGCTTTTGGTGCTTCGCCTGGTCTGGCGCCATAAGCCATTTGCGGTACCTGCGCTCTGACAGGTGTAACAGGGGCTGCAGGCATTGATGGCACATCAGGTGCATTCAAGGTAAGTGGCGCTGTTGAGTTCGCANAAGCAGGGGNTACAGCTATAGTTGTNGGCACAGGAGCGCTTGCTCCTTTGTTGCGTATGCGGTCACGAAACTCATCCATGGATATGGCTTCTGGCTGTTGTTGTACTGCCGGTGCTATATCTGCATCAGCTTCAAGTTTTGGTTCTTCCTCAGCTTGTTCGGCTACTTGCGGTGTAAATACAGTGGGAGAGTCACCGAAAGGGTATTTAGGGTCAGTCTTTTCCTTGGAAAATAAACCGATTGTGCCTGTTGAACGTTCATCCATTGTTTCTGCTTTCGCGATCTTGACCATTGTCATTGCCCAGATAAGGGCGATAAAGAAAACAATAATCGCTAAGACAACAAAGTTTTTCTTTTTATTCTTTTTGTGAACGTTGGTATCGGTTGGCATGTTATGCGCGTCCTCTCAATTTTTGCCATAGGGCGCCAATTTGGTTTTCGCCTTTTTCAGCTTGAGCTGTTGCGGCGTTTTGGTTGCCTGCTTTCATGTTCTGAACACGCTGTGCCATTTCCGCCTTTTTNCGTTCCATAGCCTGACGCTTTTGAACTGCGGCACGGCGNCGGCGTTCTAGTTCATCTTTAAGATCTTTAGCTTGCTCTTGAGAAGCNTGGCTTGTGAGAAGAACTTGAGCGGCCTGTTTTTGCCACTGGTCACGTTGTGCTTTTAAATCAAGGATTTGGTCTTTAGCTTCATCCAGTTGAGACTCAAGCATCTTAACTTTCATTTTAAGACGCTCCATCTCAATCATTTGCTCAGCTTCTTTAAGAACAGCTTCTGGTGTTGCTGTTTGCTCTTCGTTTTTGTCAGATGTTGAAACGAGCCCGTAAACGCGTTCTAACTCAGAAACATCAATGAGACGTCTTTTATTGCCGTCAAGCTCAAAAGAAAGCTTGCCTTGTTTCATTGCGCGTTGAATAGTTGATTTCGACTTCCCTGTAAGTTCTGCTGCACGCTGTGCGCCTACTTTTGCCATTGTTCTTACCTCATTAAGCTTAATTAATGGTCTTACCTAAGCATATGGCGAAAAACTGTGCAAATGAAAAGACGGATATAGCCTGATTTTTACACAATAATATGACTAAAAAACGAAGTCTGAATATCAAGTGTTATAGGCGTTCATTCACAAGCTTTGTAAGGCGTTGCCAGTTGGCGCCGGAGAATAAGTGTGCATATAAAAACGGAAGCCAACCTTGTTGGCGCCATTTAAGGAAATCTTTGTCGGACATCTCGCTCAATTTTTGTTCATCAATCACGGAAAAGCCGGCGAAGGAGATTTTACGGTCTCCCTTAACTTTGACTTCGGCCTGACGGTCAATTAGCAATCCTGAGTTGGCAAGTTCTTTGCTGAAAGCCTGGGTTTGCTGCGCCGCTGTATGGTAGGATTTACAGAACTCCAGTGCATTATTGGCAAGCTGTGTCGGGTTGCCTTCATCGTCAAAAAAGCGCTGATCTTTACCATCTTTAATAACCTCGGATTCAAGATCAACACAAAGTGTCAGTTGGTCTGAGCCCGGTGTTTCTGAAAAGATGAAAGGATAGCGGCGGATATAGGCCGGAATATAGGTATCCTCTAGCCATTCTCCCTTTTTGTTGACGAATAAATTTTCATTATCGCGCAGACCGATGATGGCAACAGGTGTTGCGGAACCGTCATTGCTGAAGGCTATGGGGTAGAAATGACAGATCTGAGGCATTTCAACGAGATTGATTGGCACAGCGTTGACTTCTTTTGTGAAGTCGAAAGTGAATTTCTTGGCCAAAGACAAATTGCCATGCTTGGACTTATCGAGCGGTACAGGCTTTTTGTAGAATAAAGGCATGTTGCCTTCATGTGTTGCTGTGCCGTTTGTCTTTGCTTCTTCTTTCTTTGCCATGTCTGTCCTCTAATAATTCTTATGAATTTATGAATATGTGTTAGAAACATTACACCAGTTAGAGAGTGGGACAAAATAAAAATGCAGATTTTTTTGTGCTTTAAGGGAAAAGTTTTCTTGTAAAGACAAGCAAAAACGTTATTTTGGGCGCATGAATAATATTGAACAGCATTTAAAAGAGCTTGAGGCCAAAAGTATTTACATTATCCGTGAGGCGTATGCCAAAGTCGATCCGCTTGGCATGCTCTGGTCGATTGGTAAAGATTCAACAACACTGCTTTATCTTGTGCGCAAAGCATTCTTTGGCAAAGTACCTTTTCCGCTTATCCATCTTGATACAGATATGGAGATGGATGAAGTTTATGAATTCAGAAGCTGGATTGCGAAAGAATGGGACTTTGAGTTAACGATTGAGCAATGCCCACCAGAAGATCAAATGGATCCAACACTGCCGCCGGCCAGCCGTGCTGCCGCGCGTAAGACGGAAGGACTGAAAAACCTAATACGCGATAAAGCGTTTAAAGGTATCTTCCTTGGTATTCGCCGCGACGAGCAATCTATGCGTGCCAAAGAGCGTGTATTCAGCCCGCGCGATGAAACAGGGCAGTGGAATTTCAAAGACCAGCCTGCCGAGTTCTGGGAACAATATAAAACCGATATTCCGGAAGGCGCGCATTTGCGCATACATCCTCTTCTTCATTGGACAGAGATTGATATTTGGCGCTATACAAAAATGGAGAACATTCCGTATGTGCCGCTCTATTTAGCGCAAGACGGAAAACGCTATCGTTCTTTGGGAGAGAAAAATATTACGTTTCCTATTGATAGCGATGCGGCGACGCTGGATGATATTATCGCAGAATTGGAAGCGACGAGGGAGCCTGAACGTGCAGGCCGTGCTATGGACAATGAAACCGAAGATGCTTTTGAGCGCCTTCGCAGTAGTGGGTATATGTAGGCGTGCAAAAACGAATAATAGATATTGATTATCAGGATACGCTAGATGGCCCTAAAGGTAAATTGTTAGCCGATTTTATGGCTGCTACACTGAAACATGGGCACGATGTGCGTATTGCGAGTTTTGGCATGGTGCCTAGGCGTGAAAAGCTAATAGAAATTTATGGCTCGTTTATGGCTTCGGTACTTGTTGTCTCTAAAAACACTTTAATTGAGGGTTATGCGCAAACAGGTGCAATGATGCACGATATTCTTGTGGATGATAATCCTGTTGTTCGTGAAGATGAGGCAGGATTCAAGGATTTTTGTAATCGCTGGGTTCATCCAGAAAGTGCTACGCTGATTGAAGAATTGCAAGACATAGCTCGTACAGAGTTGGGATTTGAATGGAAACCACAGGTGTTAGAATGTTAGGACAAAAAGATAAAAATTATAAGCAAATGCGTATTGTGATTGTGGGACATGTTGACCACGGTAAATCATCCCTGATCGGGCGATTGCTTTTTGATACCGATAGCTTGCCGCCGAATAAGCAAGAAGAAATTCGAACCATGTCTGAGAAGCGCGGCATGGATATGGAGTGGTCTTTTGTGCTGGATAGTTTCCAAGCAGAACGTGACCAAGCGATTACGATTGATACAACGCAGATTTGGTTCTCAACTGATAAGCGTGACTATGTAATCATTGATGCGCCAGGGCACCGCGAGTTTCTTAAGAATATGATTTCGGGCGCGGCGGCGGCTGAAGCCGCTATATTGGTTGTTGATGCTAATGAAGGTGTTAGAGAGCAAACCAAACGCCATGCTTATTTACTGCATTTGCTAGGCCTTCGTCAGATTGTTGTTGCCGTTAATAAAATGGACCTTGTTAATTATGATGAAGCTCGTTTCAAGGAAGTTTCTGATGAAGTGAACGCCTACTTAACTTCTATTGGTTTGGAGGCAAAGTCCATCGTGCCGATTTCCGCCCGTACCGGAGATAATGTTGCGCAGAAAACGCAGGCCATGCCTTGGTATAAGAAGGGTGATGTTATTGAGCAGTTAGACTCGTTCGAGCCTCTAGCAAGCTTGAGTGATAAGCCGCTTCGTTTTCCTGTACAGGATGTGTATCGCTTCGATGGTCAGCGCACATTAGTGGGGCGTATTGAAAGTGGTAGTCTTAAAAAAGGTCAGAAAATTCTATTCTCGCCGACAAATGAGATCGCGGAAGTAACGTCGATTGAAGCATGGCCGAAGCCGGAGAAAGATATAACGGAAGTGCATGCGGGCGATGTTGTTGGTATTAAGTTGGATCAGCCGATCTTTGTAGAGCGGGGCCATATAGGATCAGCGAAGGAAGAGCCGCCAATGCTCTCTAACGTATTCCGTGTTAATCTTTTTTGGCTTTCAAATAAATCTTTGAAAGTGGGTAATGCTTATAAAATTAGAATTTCTACGCATGAGGTGATGGCAACGGTTCAGGCTTTGGAAAAAGTCGTGGATACGGATGATCTTGCTCTGAGCGAGACAGATGAGCTAAAACGCAATGGCGTCGGTGAAGTTGTGTTCCGCACACGTGATGTTGTGGCGCTGGACCCTTATAATCAGCACCAGCTTATGGGGCGCTGTGTAATCTATGACGGGTTTGATGTCGCCGGCGGCGGTATCTTGAATATGGATGGTTATCCGGATCAGCGTATTAATTACATCGAAAAACCAAAGAATATCTATACGGTGGATCACTTGATTCCTCATCAGGATCGTGCGCGCCGTAATGGTCATTTTGGTGCGATTTTTTGGTTCACAGGTCTTTCGGGTGCAGGGAAATCTACCTTGGCCATGAATGTCGAGCGCGTGCTTTTTGAAAAAGGATATCATACCTATGTGCTTGATGGTGATAATGTGCGTCATGGCCTGAATAAGGATTTAGGGTTTTCTCCTGAGGACCGTGCAGAAAATATTCGCCGTATTGGCGAAGTTGCAGCGCTTCAGGCGGATGCGGGTCTTATTACAATTACGTCCTTCATTTCACCATACCGTGCAGACAGACAGGCGGCGCGTGATATTTCTCCTGAACATTTCCACGAAGTCTATGTGAAGGCTGATCTTGATACATGTGAAAGTCGTGACCCGAAAAATCTATATAAGAAGGCGCGCGAGGGAAAAATTAAGGAATTTACAGGCATTTCTTCGCCATATGAGGAGCCTGAAAATCCTGACCTTGTTGTTGATACGCAGGCTAATGACCTTGATATATGCGTTAATCAGGTTGTTGAATATGTTGAAAATCACATTCGCATCCCCAAAAATAAACTTCAAGCGGTGAAGGCGTAATGCGTATATCTGATGCTCAGTTAGNAGAGTTTTGTGTAGCGTTGAAGCCTGTTGTTTATGAGGCGGGCGAGATTATTGAAGAGCGTGTGCGTCAGGGTATTAAGGTCTTGCGTAAAATGGATGGCTCACCTGTAACAGCGGCGGATCAGCTAGCGGAAGATCATATTTTAAAAGCCTTGGCCGCTATGGGTACGGGGTTTCCTGTCGTTGGCGAGGAGCTGGTGGCGGATAATAATGCGCCAACAGTGCGTGAGAATGAGACGTACTGGCTTGTCGATGCGCTGGACGGGACAAAAGAATTCATTAAGGGAACGGGCGAATACACGGTCAATATTGGCTTGATTGAAAACAAGAAACCCGTAATGGGTATTGTTTATGCNCCTGCNAANGGTGTGCTATATTACGGCTATGCNGATAANGCNTTTAAAGTNATTGGNGATGATGCNCCNNTTNCTATTNNNACNCGNGCNNTNCCTGANCAAGGCATAGATGTTGCTGCGAGCCGTAGCCATGGCAGTAAAGATAAAGTCGAGGCCTATCTTTCGGGCGTTAAAGTGAATGACTTTGTGAATAGTGGTAGCTCGCTTAAATTCTGTATGATTGCGGAAGGGGTAGCGGATGTGTACCCACGGTTTGGTCCGACATGTGAGTGGGATACGGCGGCGGNGCANGCTGTGCTTAACGCGGCTGGCGGGCGTGTTGTTCTTGCAAGTGATCATGGGGTTGATCTACCCTATGGAAAAGTTTTGGACCGTTTTTATAATCCTGAATTTATAGCTATTTCAAATGCATTGCATGATAAACAATTAAACTTGTCATGAAATAACAAGAAAATAAGTTATACTAAGAGCCATGAGTGATCTTGGCGCCCGCATCAAACAAAAAAGAGAGCAAAAAGGATTGTCGCAGGCGGCGCTTGCGCAAGCACTGAGTGTTTCGCAACAAGCTATCCAACAGGTAGAGTCAGGTAAGGCTTCTAAGCCTCGTTATCTTTATGAACTCGCTAACCTTCTGGAAACCAGCTATGAGTGGTTGTTGACCGGCCAAGATAATCTTTCATACCAGCAGGCATCTTCGTCTGCGGTTATGGGAGCGTACAACGTTCAGCAAGCAGAATCGACGGATGCAACAGCACAAATTAAGATATTAGAGCTTGTGCCTGGCGGCGACCTTGGTTGTTATAGCTACACAGGAAAAGTGTCTGACATGGCCATGAGGCCACGGAGTTTGGATAATGCCCCAAAGGCGTATGGGGTGTACGTGTATGATAATCGGATGGCACCGCGCTATCACTTTGGAGAAATTGTCTATGCACATCCCGGTGTGCCTGTGTCTAATGGTGATTATGTGGTGGTGCATTTAAAGAATAAAGCACGGCATGATTATGCCGATATCTTAATTGCCCGTCTTCAGCAAAAGGGTGTGAATACATATGTATTCTTCACGATGAATCCTCAGGAAGCGCTTAAGGTTGAGGCGTCACAGGTTCTTAAGATGGATAAGATTGTTGCCTCATCACAATAAATAACAATTTTAATTGTATTTGATTGTTTTCTTCTTTAGCCTGGGGATATGGATGAGTGCGACCAGCTAGCAACATGGGTTTTTTATAAGCGTTTAGGCCAACGTCTAAAGACGTTGCGCGTATATAATAAGGTGCGCTTAAAAGAGCTGTCTGCTTTATTGGGGGTAACATATCAGCAATATCAAAAGTATGAGCGTGGTATTACGCGATTACCTGCGGATCGTTTGGTTAAGCTGAAACGGTTTTATGATGTTAGTTATGCCTCATTACTGGATTGAATCGATGATCGCGGTGTTTCGGTGTTTATTTCTTTAGAGCGATATTATTGTTCTGCGGCACGTAAATCGTGATTTTACACTCCATAAAACTTTCTTGTAGAGTCTGACAACGATCATGTAGTTGTTCCAGATTGTTGTTGGGGCTTAAATAGCGGGCATAGCCGTTGTTCTGTTGGGCTGTTTTAACAAGGGTTAAGCCCTCAAACTTCTTTTTACCAAAGAGTTTCTTCATGAAAGAGCCAAGGACATTCGATAATTCTGAATTTCCTCCCTCCTTGACATCTAAAACATAAGTATAGCTTTTGCTATAAGGTGATGTTGGGCTTTTTTTATTCCCTTCAAAATGTACATCATAAGGAACATATTTTTTATCTTCTTGCATAATAATGGCTGTATCGTAAAGGATTGTGCCGTCATAACCAATTTCAATGAATTCAGGTGTCGTATTTCCTATATCATGGCCAAACGTCCTAGGCTTTTTGGGTAGGACCATGTATCGTCCAGGCGGAATTTTAGATGCGACGTAAAAGCCGTCAAAAGCGGCTTTGGCAGTCAGAGGTTCCCGCTCAGGATTGTCTAATGAGATGATTTGAGCAACGCCTTGTCTGACGGGTACAGTTTCTCCTGATCCGTCTTTATAGTAGATGGTACCGTCCATCTCACCGGATATATGGACAGGGAATTGCATCTCAATGATCTCTCCTTCTACAGGGAAAACAGAGTTACCGGGATTGGCCGAAATCATAAAGGAATCTGGCAGAGATGCCTCGTCTACTACAATATCTGTTGGGCGAGATGTTGGGAGGTCATCAATAAGCGCATAGCCATTTGCCTTTGATATTGCGCGGCGTCTCGAGTTAATGCTCTCCAGCATAACTTCGGGCAATGGCTCGTCTCCCGCATCATAGATGTTGTTACCGTTCTTATCATGAAAGATAAATCCGGAGACAAGGCCGCGCCCAATGATGCGCTTGCTTGTCATGATGGGGGTATTGCTGTCAGGCGGGTCAATCAGGCTGAAATTCAGGTTAACACCAGCATAGACACGGTCATCGGAGTCAACCTCGAAGAAAGGGGATGTGCGGAACTTGTCATGGGTATAATTTACGTTAAGGCGGCCACGTGAATAGTCTCTGTCGGGTTCATGATCGAGTGTTAAGTCGGTTGAAAGTTTCGCACTTTTGCGGTGATTAATTTGTGCGAAAATACGGTCAATTTCCGCATCCGGTTTAAAATCATAATCAATACCGCCGCGTAAGAATGTCCTGCCTATATTCCCGCGTACAGCGAGGATATTGTCAAAGAAATCTTCGCCGCCCGTGGCGCCGCCATCTCTACTTTCATAAGCCAGTGTGTTACTCACATTGATGCGGCCAATTTGCTGGCTTAGGCCTAGACTATTACGTGTGAGTGTCGTGCCGCTGGCGGTTTCTCTGTAGGCGCTGGTCGCGATAATATTCCCGCGCTTATCGAAAAATTTAGGCGTGTAGGATTTTAGAGCGCTAAAAGATAGGTTCAGTGTTGTCGGGTCAGTAGATTCACTGGGTCTAAAATATTCATCATTGGCTTGCGCATTTAAAGCAAGATTCCAGTCATTAATCGTACGTCTGGCCGTAATGCTTGCCGCAGGATTTGCTTTGTCATCAACGGCGAAATTTGTATCAAAAAGTGTGCCGCCGATAACGCTTGTCAGGCCCGTACTGAAGAATGCGCGCTGATCTCCCTCAATAGAACGGGCGCGTAGGCCGACATATCCGAGTGAGTCGCCGATGACTTTATTATAGCGCGCGGCAAAATGCGGATCACCGCGGTCAGGGTCTGGGGCTTGATTGTCGAGATAAATATGTTCCTCTTCAAAAGCGAGTGAAACTTCATAAGTGTCGTCTTGCGTGGAAAGAAG
>PALX01000011.1 GCA_002710775.1 Micavibrio sp.
TATCCGCTCATTTTTATGGACTGCCAGATGCCAGAAATAAGTGGGTATGAAGCAAGTGAGGTTATTAAAAATCACTATAAAGCCCAAAATGTGAACACTAAAATTATTGCTGTCACAGCCGATGTCATGGAAGGTGCCATGGACAGATGCCTTGCTCATGGCATGGACGGGTATTTAAGTAAACCCATTCAAAAAGAAAAACTTTGGCAATATTTAAAAGCCAACTTTCCCCTACAAAAAAATGATGAAGATCTTGAGCAAACGATGGATACAAAACCCGCCATAACCAAAAATGACTTTATCGACTGGCATTACCTCAATGATTTCACCGACGGTGACAAGAAAATAGAAAACGAGCTTTTTTCCGTGTTTTTAGAAAATCTGGAGACAGACTTAGAAGCCCTCAGGCAAATGAATGACAAAGATGATTTCAAAAAATGGCTGAATTATGCCCATAAAATATATGGATCTTCATGTCATGTTGGCGCAAAAAAACTATCCGTTATCTGCGATAAAGCGCAATCTTTATCACAAGACAATGTTAAACAAATGAAGGCCATGACCCATGCGATTGAGAAATCAGCAAACGATCTCAAAGAATATATAGGGCAAATAGGCTAGAGCAATACAACAAAATTATTGATGTTCCCTCTTCTCTTTCTATGTCTATAAGTGCATAATTCACCTGTAGGAGACATCAATATGAATACAAGCATCACAGGTAAAACAGCCCTCATTACAGGCTCGACATCAGGGATCGGCCTTGGCATCGCAAAAGCACTGGCCGAAAAAGGCGCCAATATCGTTATGAATGGCTTTGGCGATAAAGATCAGATTGAAAAGACCAGACAAGAGATTGCAAGCTTTGGCGTAGAAGTCTTATACAGCGGCGCTGACATGACAAAGCCTGAAGAAATCACCGCTATGGTTAAAGAAGCCGAAGAGAAATTTAGCAACATTGATATTCTGGTTAATAATGCCGGCATTCAGTTCGTCTCCCCAGTTGAAGACTTCCCCCCAGAAAAATGGGATGCCATCATAGCGATTAATATGAGCTCCTCTTTTCACACAATTCGCAATGTACTGCCCAAGATGAAAGAAAGTGGCTGGGGCCGCATCATTAACCTTGTTTCAGCCCATGGACTCGTTGCATCGCCTTTCAAAAGCGCTTACGTCACAGCCAAGCACGGCATGGTTGGCATGACCAAAACCATCGCATTGGAAACGGCGGAAGACAACATCACGGTCAATGCGATATGTCCAGGTTATGTCTGGACAGATCTCGTAGAAGGTCAGGTTAAAGACACTGCCAAAGCCCGCGGTATTACAGAAGATGAGGTTATCAATGATGTTCTGCTTAAAGCACAATGGACCAAAAAATTTGTGACAACTGAGCAACTTGGTGAAATAGCCTCCTTCCTTTGTTCCGACGCGGCGCAAAACATCACAGGCGCTTCAATCCCCGTCGACGGAGGATGGACGGCTGCCTAGTAAACAACTTGATCCGCTGATCTACAATCCACCGACAGATCCTTACCTTACCGTTTTGCATCAGGACGATGACATTCTTGTCCTCTCAAAACAAAGCGGCATTTTATCTGTGCCCGGACGTCCAAAGGAGCACAGCGATTCCATTGAAAAACGCGCTCAAGAACAATTTCCTGAGGCCCGCATTGTCCACCGTCTTGATATGGACACATCTGGCATTATGATTATGGCGATGAATGCGAACGCCCATCGCATCCTCGGCCTGCAGTTCGAAAAACGTAAGACGAAGAAAATCTATATTGCTCGCGTCCTTGGTAAACTTACAGATCAATCTGGCGAGGTCAAAGAACCTCTGATATGCGACTGGCCCAATCGCCCCTTACAAAAAATATGCTATGAGCACGGCAAACCTGCTCACACAGACTGGCACGTCTTAGGCTACGAAAAAACCAATAAGAGAAATGAAGATTGCACGCGTGTTGAGCTAACACCGCATACAGGACGTTCCCATCAGCTACGTGTCCATATGCTTCATCTTGGCCACCCTATTCTCGGAGATGATTTTTATGGGCGTGATAAAGCCATGTCTTGTAGTGACAGACTAGAACTGCACGCCCAAAGCCTTACTATCCACCATCCAAATGGCGGCGCCTTGACGACTTTTGAAGATAAATGTCCGTTTTAATACTGTTTATCGCTGTTTTATGAGTGTTTCAGACATTTTTAGGCTTTAAATTTTTCTCACAATATTGCAAACTTGGCTCCTGCTATAAATGACAACATAAAGGACTACGATGTTTCCGGAACTCGATAAAAATATTGATCTAAATGAAATGGAAGAAAACTGCCGCACGCTTTGGGATGAAAGCGGCGTCTATAACTATGATCCAAATTCTTCCAAGGAAACATTCTCAATTGATACGCCGCCGCCTTATGTATCGGCAGCCCACCTGCATGTTGGCCACGCTATGTCATATACACAAGCCGAAATCATGGTCCGTTATAAGCGCATGTGCGGATACAACATTTTCTACCCGATGGGTTTTGATGATAACGGCCTACCGACAGAGCGTTTTGTTGAAAAGAAATACAAGATTAACAAGAAGAAAACCACACGCTCAGAATTCAGAAAACTGTGTATCGAAGAAACACAGCAAGGCGGCAAAGCCTATGAAGAACTTTGGCGTGCGATGGGTCTATCCGTAGACTGGAGCCTGCGCTATTCCACCATTGATGATCGTTGCCGCCATACAGCACAAAAATCATTCTTGGATCTGTATAATAAAGAACTGATCAAACGAGAGAATGAGCCCGTTCTTTGGGACACACATTTTGAAACATCATTGGCACAAGCTGATCTTGAGACATTAGAGCGCAAAGGAAAGCTATATGACATTCGCTTCGACGATGGCGCAGGCAATCCGCTGGTTATCTCTACGACAAGGCCGGAACTGATTCCGGGTTGTGTCGGTCTTTTCTTTAACCCTGACGATGAGCGCTACCGGCACCTGATTGGCAAAAAGGCGGTTGTGCCTCTTTTCGATATCGAAGTACCGGTCCTAACATCCGAAGACGTTGAAAAGGATTTTGGAACAGGTTTGATGATGTGCTGTACCTTCGGAGATGGCGAAGACGTAAAGAAATGGAAAGAAAACAAACTTGAAACACGTATTTGTATTACACCAGACGGAAAAATGACCGATCTAGCCGGTCCTTATGCAGGCAAACAGATTGTCGAAGCACGTGCAAATATCGTTAAAGATCTGAAAGAACAAGACCTTGTCCTAGACGAGAAGAATGTAACGCAGAATGTGTCTATTGGTGAACGTTCAGAAACACCTGTTGAATTTGTGATGGCACCGCAATGGTTCATCAAAGTTATGGACCATAAAGAAGCCTTATTAAAACGGGCAAAAGAATTAAAATGGTTCCCTGATTGGATGCAAGTCCGCCTCGAGCACTGGATCGAGGGTCTAAAATATGATTGGAATGTATCGCGCCAGCGCTTCTACGGCGTCCCTTTCCCAGTCTGGTATGTTGAAGAAACAGGTGATGTAATCGTCGCTGATGAAGCTGATCTGCCCGTTGATCCAACGGAAGATTCGCCGCCAGCATGGGCACTGGAAAAATATAAAGGTATGACGATTGTACCCGAAACAGATGTGATGGATACATGGATGACCTCATCTCTATCCCCGCAAATCAACTGTAATTGGGCAGGCCGCGAAGATCAGTCCGGCGATATGGGGCTATTCCCTATGTCTCTTCGCGTTCAAGCATTCGAAATTATTCGTACATGGCTCTTCTATACCCTGATCAAGGCCGATTATCATAATGACAGCCTGCCATGGAAAGAAGTAATGATCTCTGGTTGGGGTTTGAACGAGCAGGGTAAAAAAATCTCTAAACGTGATCTTGAGCAATTCACCGATGAAAATGGCTATAACCGCTATGATCCATATTCCTTGGTTCGTAAATACGGCGCTGATTCTATCCGTTACTGGGCGGCAAGTTCAAAACTCGGCATGAATCTGAAGTTCTATGAGAAGGAAGTCAAAGACGGTAAGAAAATCGTGACAAAACTTTGGAACGTGGCACGTATGACCTTCATGTATATGGATGATTTTGATCCAGCCAAAGACAATGTACCATTCGCAGACCGCACGATTGAAGACCAATGGGTCAGTGCCGAGCTCAACAATGTTGTTAAAGAAGTAACACAGAGTTTCGACGTCTATGACTATGCAACAGCCAAAGAACGTATTCATAAGTTCTTCTGGATCACATTCTGTGACCGCTATCTCGAATTGATCAAAGCGCGTTTCTGGGAAAACTCAGAATGGTCTGATGAAGCGCGCCGTTCAGCGCAGACAACACTTTATGAATCTTTGCGTAAGCTATTAATGCTTTTAGCACCTTTCATGCCTTACGTGACGGAAGAGCTATATCAAAAAGCTAATCGCTTTGGCGAAGAACATGTCTCCTTACATGTATCGCCATGGGTCAATGCCCAAGACGATATGGCTTTCGACAAAGACTATGAAATGTCGCTTATTCTTGATGTTTTCTCACTCAACAGAAAAATTCGTTCAGAACAACAGGTCAGCATGGGTGCTTTTCTTGAGACACTGACAATTGCCAAAGATGATGGAGATGCAAAGCTTGCTTCAGCGCTTGAAGAATTAGAACTATCTCTAAAGAGTGCGGCACGCGCGCAAAACATCAAATATATAGATGGCAATGCGTCGAATGATAACGAAACAGCCCTTGCTATCCGTGACATTGTTGTCGCTGAGTCATAGTTTTTTCATATTCTGTCTTTAAATCTCTATTTTTTTATTGCAATGCGCAAAATATGGGCGCATATTGCCCACCGTTTCCCTGAAGGGAAGGGAAACGAGTTAACTAAAAAACAGCGAAATAGAGGAAAAAATGACTGAAGCTCATATCTCTCCCGACACCGCTATGATGGTTGGCGAGCTAGCATTTAACAACAGCATGCTAGCATCTGCGATCATCTTGGTTGTCACCTTCGTCGGTATTTTTACCGAGGAAATCCACCACATTCACCGAACCAAAGTAGCTATGATTGGCGCGGCGGCGATGGTAATTTGTGGTCAACTTATGGGATTTTATAATCCTGAAGGCGCCTTACACGCCATTGACTGGAACGTTGTACTGCTTCTTGGAGCCATGATGACAATTGTCGCAATCATGATTCCAACAGGCGGTTTTGAAGCGATTGCCTACACGATTGCTAAGCTCTCAAAAGGAAGACAATTCCTGCTGATGGTTATGCTTGGCACGGCTGTAACTGGTCTGTCACTCCTGCTTGATAACGTAACAACCGTTGTTATCTTTGGTCCGCTGATCGTATTGATCTGTAAGGCCTTGAGAGTATCCCCTGTGCCATATCTACTGGCAGCGGCTCTACTTTCAGACACAGGCGGCGTGGCAACCCTTGTTGGTGACCCACCCAACCTGATGATTGGTTCTGCGGCTGATATCGACTTTAACACATTCTTCTATCACATGGGCGGCATTGTATTCGCGGCATGGATTGGAACACTTTTCGCTCTGCGCTTTTTGTTCAACAAAGAAATGTCTGTTAAAGCAAAGACAGCCAAGTTCGAAACAGGAAACTTGATTACAGATAAATACACATGGTTTGCTTCTATTGGCGTTTTGTTGATGATGGTTGTTCTCTTCATCATGCATAATGCCCTTCACTGGGAAGCATGGGTTGTAGCGGCTTTTGGTCTAACTGTATTGATGGGTCTTACACATACAGCGCACCCGGATGAGCGTCTAGCAGAAGTAGAGCTTGCACTGCTTCTCTTCTTCGTTGCGCTTTTCGTTGTCGTAGGCGGTGTTGAGCACTCACAATTCCTGATGTGGATTGGTCAGTTCATTCAGCCATTTGTTGAAGAAGATCTGCTTATGGCATGTATCGTATTGATGTGGGCCTCTGCCTTCTTATCTGCAGCGATTGATAACATTCCATTCACCGCGGCCATGATCCCGATCATCCTTGGTATGGAAGCACAAGGCATTACAGTAACGCCTTTATGGTGGGCGTTGGCTCTTGGCGTTGGTATGGGCGGTAACGGCTCACACCTTGGCTCAACAGCCAATGTATTCATCGTTACTCTTTCTGAGCGTATCGCGAAGAAAGAAGGTGATCCATCATTGCGCATCACGCCTATGGAGTGGTTCAAACACGGTACACCGGTTATGATCCTGACATTGATCATCGCCAGCATCGTTATGATCACATTCTTCCCATTCTATAACGGTCCTTTGCACCAATAGAATGCGCATAGAATAAATTATTTATTTTAACTTGTTTTAAGTTGCCTCCCATCGCATACTACGGCTTATTTTTTAGCGGTAGTTAAGGGAGGCAACTTTTATTATGACCGGATCTGATATTGTCATCCAAACGGGTGAACTTGTATTCAACAATAACATGCTGGCATCAGCCATCATTCTCGCCGTTACATTTATCGGCATATTTACGGAAGAACTTCATCACATTCACAGAACGACTGTTGCTATGGTTGGCGCAGGTGCCATGGTCATCGTCGGGCAAATTATGGGCTTTTATAATCCTGATCTAGCCCTTCACGCGATTGACTGGAACGTGGTTCTCCTTCTCGGCGCGATGATGACCATTGTTGCTATTATGGCGCCCACGGGCGGTTTTGAAGCCATAGCTTATTCCATAGCGAAATTTTCAAAAGGCAGACAATTCTTACTTGTCGCCATGCTCGGCGTCGTGATCAGTGGTCTGTCGATGATCCTTGATAACGTAACCACAGTTGTAATCTTCGGCCCGCTGATTGTTATTATATGCCAACAACTGCGAGTCTCTCCCGTGCCATATCTCATGGCGGCGGCCATTCTTTCAAATACGGGCGGTATCGCAACCCTTGTTGGCGACCCACCCAACCTGATGATCGGTTCGGCGGCAGATATTGATTTCAACACATTCGTAACACGCATGTTCGGTATTGTTGTTGTGTGTTGGGCGGCCACACTTCTGGCTCTCCGCTTTGTCTTTAATAAAAACCTAAGCAAACAGGCAAAACAGATAAAGCTTGAATCGAAAGAATTCTTAACAGACCGCTATACATGGTTCACAGCCATCGCCGTATTAACCGTCATGGTTGGCCTTTTCATTATGCATGGCGCGCTTCACTGGGAAGCTTGGGTTGTCGCCGCTTTTGGGCTAACCGCCTTGATGTTTGCCACACACCATGTTGCACATCCAGATGAAAGATATGCAGAAGTAGAATTAACGCTTCTTTTATTCTTTGTTTCTCTCTTCGTCGTTGTCGGCGGGGTAGAGCATTCACACTTCCTGATGTGGGTCGGTCAATTCATTAAGCCTTTCGTAGAAACAGACATGCTAGTGGCTTGTATTATCCTGCTATGGGTATCGGCATTCCTGTCAGCGGCCATTGATAACATTCCATTCACTGCAGCCATGATCCCGATCATTTTGGGCATGGAAGCACAAGGCATTAATGTAACGCCGCTATGGTGGGTTCTATCTCTTGGCGTCGGTCTTGGCGGTAATGGTTCACACCTTGGGTCAACTGCGAACGTATTCGTCGTCACCGTATCTGAGCGCCTAGCCCGTAAGGAAGCAGACCCGTCTTTGCGTATCACCCCTGGATTCTGGCTCAAAAAAGGAACACCGATTATGCTCTTTACACTTCTGGTCGGGACGGGCGTTTTCATCTTGTTCTTTGACTTCTTCTCAGTGCCTTTTAATCAGTAGAGAAGAATCTATTTAAGAATTTGCTGAACAGCCTCTTTCCAACCTCGGTAGAGGCTGTTTGCTTCTTCAGCATCCATATTCGGCTCAAAACGTTTATCCAGCGCCCATGCCCTGGAAATGTCTTCGAGGCCATTATACAGACCAACACCTAAGCCTGCGCAATAAGCCGCGCCTAGTGCTGTCGTTTCAATGACAACAGGGCGTTCAACAGGGATTTGCAAAATATCTGCTAGCCATTGGCATACAAAGTCATTCTTCACCATGCCGCCATCCACGCGCAAAGCTTGTATTTTCTCGCCGCCGCTGTCTTTTTGCATCGCCTCTAAAAGATCTCGCGTTTGATAGGCTTGTGCTTCCAGCGTCGCCCTGACGATATGAGCCTTATGCGTATCCCGTGAAATGCCACTGATTGTACCGCGCGCCTGACTATCCCAGTACGGCGCACCAAGGCCTGTAAACGCGGGAATAAAATAGACACCATCTGTGTCTTCAACACTCTCGGCCAGCTCTTGCGTTTCCTTAGCATCTTTAATGATTCCAAGACCATCACGAAGCCATTGGATAGCCGTGCCCGCATTAAAGATCGATCCTTCTATCGCGTAATGTTTATGATCATTAATTTCATACGCAATGGTTGAAAGGAGTTTATGGCCTGAATACTGACATTGCTGGCCTGTATTAAACAAAACAAAACATCCTGTTCCATAGGTTGATTTAACCATACCGGGTTCAAAACAAGCCTGTCCTATCGTTGCGGCTTGCTGATCACCAGCAATCCCTGTGATAGGTAATGATGGCCCTAATAGCTCAGTAACGCCATATTCATGCACATTAGGGTGAACGGCAGGCATCATAGAGATATCGATGCCAAACAGGTCGAGAAGATCTTTATCCCACCAGCCATTTTGGATGTCATATAGCATCGTGCGTGACGCATTTGTTACATCCGTAGCATGAATGGCACCATCTGTTAAATTCCACAACAACCAGCTATCTATCGTGCCGAAAGCGAGCCTATCTTGGCGCATCAAGTCACGTGCCCCTTCAACGTTATCCAATAGCCACTTTATCTTTGTGGCGGAGAAATAAGAGTCGATCAAAAGCCCCGTTTTCTTTTGCACTTCTTCGGCATGACCTGCCTCGACGAGTTCCTTACAATAATCTGCCGTGCGGCGGTCTTGCCATACAATAGCGTGATGGATCGGTTTTCCCGTTTCTTTATCCCACAGGACCGTTGTTTCTCTTTGGTTCGTTATGCCTATCGCCTTGATTTTATCTTCTCGGCCCTTAGACACTTTTTGGATACACGCTTTTGTATCTTGCCAGATCACGTCCGCGTCATGCTCTACCCAGCCATTTTTAGGGTAATGTTGTTTAAATTCTTTTTGTACAACATCAATGATTTCACCTTGTTGGTTGAATAGTACCGCGCGAGAACTCGTCGTGCCCTGATCGATAGATAAAATAAACTTCATTGTACTACCTCATAATTATTTATACGGTTTTACCAAGATACCGTGCAATACGGTCTTGGGTCGTTTGTGAAATATGCAGTATCAATTTACTCCGCCGCCAGATAATGTCTTCAAGAGTGCGCGCAAATTCATTGTGAATCAAATAATCAATTTCAGAGACATAAACGCCTTCGCCAAAATTTTCGCCTAGCTCTTCTAATGAGCTTGCGTTCTCAATAATCATATCCATCCGTGTCCCATAAGAATGGGCATAGCGCACGAGAACTGCATCAGGTAGCCAAGGATATTGTGCACGCTTTTGTGCAACAAATTCTTTAAAACTTACTTTTATATCGCCGCCCGGCAATGGTTCTTTTTGCGTCCATCCTTTAGCTTCTTTTTGCATACGCTCTGCCAGCAAATCAACAGCTGCCTCTGCAAGTTTGCGGTATGTTGTAATCTTTCCGCCGTAAACAGTGAGGAAAGGAAGCGCTATATCCTGCATCGCCAGTTTATAATCACGCGTTACCTTTGAGGCGTTACCTTCCCCATCATCCAGTAATGGCCGAACACCGCTATAGCTGGCAATCATATCCTCTTTGCTAATTTGTTTTTTGAAGTAACGATTAGTCGCATCGCATAAATAATCAATTTCTTCCGCGCTGATTTGAACAGCGGCGGGATCACCATCATAAGCAACATCTGTTGTGCCGATTAAAGTATATTGTTGCTCATATGGAATAGCAAAAGTGATACGATTATCCGTATTTTGCAGGATATAACAATGTTCACCATCATATAGTCTAGGCACTATCATATGCGACCCTTTCACAAGGCGGATATGATATTTGGCTTTTTGGATCCCATCTACATGCTCTAAGAATCCATCAACCCATGGCCCTGCAGCATTAACAACAGCATCGCAGCTTATTTCCTGCTCCACCGCACCGCCAACACTTGCTTTTATTTGCGCACGCCAGCACGCGCCATCCATATCTTGTTTGATCGATGCGCATTTCGTGTAGGTCAGAATTGTTGCGCCCTTTTCCTTCGCTGAAACGGCATTAAGCGCTACAAGACGTGCATCATCCACCCAGCCATCGGCATAAGAGAATCCCTTTTTGATATAGTCTTTGAGCGGTGCATCATAGACACCCTCATTCATTGACACAGATCTTGATCCCGCCAGAATTTTCCTCTTCGATAAATGGTCATACAAGAACAACCCCAGACGGATCATCCATGCCGGACGCAATTCTTTAGTATGAGGCAAGATAAACTCCAGCGGCCACATAATATGCGGCGCGTTCTTGAGTAATATTTCTCTCTCTTTTAAAGCTTCAGCGACGAGACGGAACTCAAATTGTTCTAAATACCGCAGGCCGCCATGAATGATTTTCGTACTGATCGAAGATGTTGCACTGGCCAGATCATTCGCCTCCACAAGCAGAACTTTCAAGCCGCGTCCTGCAGCATCTCTGGCGATACCTGTGCCGTTTACGCCGCCGCCAACAACTAATAAATCATAATGATGACGATCTTTCATAAAACGTAGTATAGCGCTGATTTACTTACTTTGCACAAACATCTTTTTCATCAATGCCCAAATCCGTTAAAGAAAAGATATAAAAGGCCGGATTAATCGCCCCTAAAGCAATTGTTCNTAACTTCTTAAGCGTGCTCTTCGTATCCGGACGAATAGATGGCTTCGCAATATCACCACTTACACGCACGGCACTAGCGATATTACCAAGCGCCAGTTCTTTTGCTTTAGGCTTCAATAAAACATCTATGGTTTCGTCCGCCATATTCACTGTCCCTTTGCCGAAAATAGTAACGCGCTTGATATCAACGAAGATCGGTGCTACGACGCCTTGCCCGTTTTTCAGTTCAGCATTTACTATCGCGCAATTAAGCACTGCCATCTGTTTCTTATCAAAAGACGGGATGAGCGTATTAATGACACCACCGCCCCAAAAGTTGATATATGTCGGATCAATCTCCCCTTTATCCAATCTGAGCTTGATCGTCCCATCCGCTGTTTTTTTGAGTGTGTCAATAGACCCGCCTTCACCGGTGATATCAATTTCAAGAGAACCAACCCCCGGCGTATCTTTTTTAACAGCCTTGCCCAGACCAGCCATAACCATGGCATAGTCAAAATCTTTCCAATCAAGATTCACATTCGTTCTTTTTTCTTTTAAAGAAGAGATATAAATATCACCGCGTATAGAGGCATCCGCAAGTCTTGTGCCATCAAAGTCAATGTCCATCCCCTTGTAATCTTTCTTAACTTCCATTTCAACACGACCTAACAAGACGTCATTGCGATAAAATTTCTCGATCTCAATCTCAGCAATTAATTTTTCTTTCTTATCAACTTCTTTAGCCGCACTTGATGTTTCGCGCTTAATACCATCCCAAAATTTTTGCATCTGCTTGGCAATGCGCTGCACTTTTTCAAGATCTTCATAGGCTAGTTTGCTTGCATTGACATCAATGTGCTGTTTCCGGCCTCCTAAATCCGCGTCAAACTTAAATACTTTATCCTTCGAGAAATTTATCGTTGCCTTAATATCCGAGCCTGACTTTTCAAAATCCCCACGAATGACATCATCACCTGCCGTAATCGCCATGTCTTCAATATCAGTAAAAGATCCGTCCAAACGACCTTTGATGTTCACGCCGCCTATTGTTAAATCTATGTCTTTTGATTTCTTAATCAGATTGAGGTTTTGTTTTCCAATTGTCCCTTTGAGTGTCAGCACACCATCTTCTTTTTTAGCTTCGCTGAAATTGATTTTTTTTATGCTACTACTGACGTCAATCGTGCCGTTCTTAATCTCCATCTGATCAAAATTACGGCTACCGAACATCCACATGATAGGGTTCAGCGCGATATAGCCTTGGTCGAACTGAATACGTGTCTTCTCAGTTTCTTTTTCCTTCACACTGTAATCGCTCATGCGCACAGAAAAACGCGTCGGCTGAAAGGTAATACTTAAATCACCTTCGCTAATCGCTTCCGCCTTAATGACTTTAGAAATAATCATGCCTTGTAAAGTATCGCTATGTGTCAGCACCAAAAAAAGGCCAGATAGCAGGACAACAGGCAGGGTAATGATAGCGATGACCGCTATTAGTATCTTCTTCCTCATTTTTATCTTTCTCATTAATTTCTTTTTATTAGTGATCGATGTCACGGTGTTCAGTCATGACATCATATCCTTGACTTTTTAAATCATCCGCAATGGTTTCCGCCGTGAATACAGAGCGATGTTTACCACCCGTACAACCAAAAGCCAAGGTTATATAACTCTTTCCTTCTTCTTTATATAGAGGCAATAAAAACTTAATCAAATCTTGTGTTTTAGCGATGTAATTATCAAATGATGGATCACTTTTGATATAGCTTTGCACTTGCCCATCCTTACCAGTAAACTCTCTTAAATCACTGTCCCAATAAGGGTTACGCAAAAAGCGCACATCGTCTACTCTATCGGCATGATTCGGCATACCGTATTTATACCCAAAAGACATAACGGAAATTCTCATCTTTAAGTCTTCTTTAGCTAGATGGTATTGGTTTTCCNAAATACGGCGCAAATCATAGACAGAGAACTCAGACGTATCGATAACACGGTCAACAATCTTTTTCATCGGTGTCATGATGGTGCGTTCCCGCACAATACCTTCATGAATACTATGGTCCTTCAGTGCCGCAGGGTGACGCCGTTTCGTCTGTACATAGCGTCTCTCCAAAATTCGGTCATCACAATCTATAAAAATCGCGCTGATGTCATAGCCGCCGCGTGCTTCAATTTCTTGGCGCAGTTCAGCAATATTTTCCGCATCAAATCCCCGCGTTCGGCTATCAAGACTGATCGCAAGTGCTTTCGCATCCGGCAAATGATCGAGTAAATCCGTAACCATAAATAAAGGGAAATTATCAAAGACTTCATAGCCAATATCTCGAAAGACACTTAAGGTCGTGCTGACGCCGGCACCGGACATGCCTGTAATAAAAACCAGTCGGATTTTTCCAGAAATATTATCAGATGAAGGATTATTGCTCATGGCAATATACTAAGCTTAAATCAATGGGATTTCTACTGTAAAGACAGCGCCTTTAACGTCATCGCTTTGTTCATCAGTAATATTTTCCGCGTAAATACGTCCGCTATGGGCACTTATAATTTGTTTCGCAATGGAAAGCCCTAATCCAGAATGATTGCCGTAATCTTCTCCCTTAGGTCTTTCCGTGTAAAACCGATCAAAAATACTCTCTGCCTTACCCTCTGGAATGCCTGGCCCATGGTCTGACACAGTTATTACGACCATATGGTTCTTAGTCATCGCTTTGATCAACACNTCGCTACCTTCAGGGCTAAACGTACGTGCATTTGATATCAAATTATCAAAGACTTGCATCAACCGCACCTCATTTCCCATTACCTTCGTCGTTTCATCTAGTTCTTTTATATTAAAAATGACAGCGATATCACTTTTTTGTTCAACGAGGGTATGCATCGTTTCCATATGTTTGAGAAGATCGTAGATGTTCAGTATTTGCATCTCTTCTTTTGAAAGTTCAGCATCCAAACGTGACGCTCTTGAAATATCTGTTATAAGACGGTCCAGACGGTGCACATCATGCAAAATAATATCCATCAACGTCTCTTTATTTTTCACGTCCTTGACCTTACGTGCCGTTTCAACTGCACTACGCAGGGATGTCAGTGGATTTTTAATCTCATGGGCAACATCCGCGGCAAAGCGCTCAATAGCGTCCATACGTTGCCACAAAGAATTCGTCATATCCCGAAGCGCAATGGAAAGTTCTCCGATCTCATCCTTACGGTGGCTTAAATCAGGAATAGCGATGTCGCGGTTCTTGCTTCCTCGTATACGATAAGCCGCCCGTGCCAGCTTTGATATGGGTGATGCCATGGTGCTAGCCAGATAAAATGAAAACACAATCGTGAGCGCGAAGATAATGATGAAGATTTTTAATATCTCCACCTGCATTTCCCTGATCTGCGCCTCAATATTGGTGGCGGGCTTTGACAAATAGGCCACACCAACGATTTGCCGCACACGTTGGATCGGTGCAGCAGCACTCATATAGATCACTTTTTCTTCCGGATGCATCCAAACGCGCGCTGATAATCGTCCATTGAGCCCGTCTTTGGCATCAGGATAAGCTCCAGCACTTAACCCATCGACATCGGGCGGGTCTTGCAATGTAATACGCTTTGGAATGATGTTAAGTAAACCATCAATCATACCACTCACGAATTTACTGAAGGCATTTTCTTCGTCTGGCGCAGGTAAATCATCTGCATGAACACGGCCTGGAGCGTTTTTAAAGTCATCGGAATCTGCAATTAAGCCACCGACAGAGTCAAAGACCTGAACATGCACTTTTTTTGCTTCTGAAAAACGTCGCACCATACGGCGTGCCATATTCGGCATAATCACTCTATTCACAGAGCTTTGGAATGGCTGAATGATACGTGACAATCGGTTCTGCGTTGCCCCTTCCGCAATGGCGCCGGAGAAAAGAACAGCCTCCGCTTTCATCGAATCCAGCTCCGCTGCGATAAGACGATCCTGATACTGCACCACATAGAGAAGACCAATCGCCAGCAACACCAGCGCCGTCATATTGATCGCCAGAATGCGTAAAGTGATTGCTGAAACTCTCTTTTGTGCTTTCATAAATTTTGTTTTGCTGCACCTAATTTACCGCAGCAATTTTAATGTTTATTCTTCTTTATAACGATAGCCAACGCCGTATAGAGTCTCGATTTGAGAGAAATCATCATCGACATCTTTGAACTTTTTTCTTACGCGTTTAATATGACTATCAATTGTGCGATCATCAACATAGATGTTTTCACCGTAAGCCATATCCATCAACTGATCCCGATTTTTCACATGGCCGGGTCTTTGCGCCAAGGCTTTAACAAGCAAGTATTCTGTCACGGTCAAATTCACGCGTTTGCCTTTCCATGTACAAATATGACGTCCATCGTCGAGCACTAATTCCCCGCGCGTAATAATCTCATCGTTTTTCTTTTCGCTTTCTTCATTTTTCTCATCATTAAATTTCTGGCGGCGAAGCAATGCACGTATACGCTCAATTAAGAGACGTTGAGAAAAAGGCTTAGTGATATAATCATCCGCGCCGAGACGAAGTCCTAGAACCTCATCAATCTCATCATCTTTTGACGTTAAAAAAATCACCGGCATTTGAGATTTTTCCCTGAGCTTTGTTAGAACTTCCATACCATCCATACGCGGCATCTTAATGTCCAACACGGCTAATTCAGGCTTGGTCTCTATAATACCTTCTAATCCGCTTTGCCCATCGGAGAAAGTTGTTACATCAAATCCTTCCGCCTGTAGCGCCATAGACACAGAGGTTAAAATGTTGCGGTCATCATCTACTAATACTATTTTTTGTCCCATACTTACTCCTAGACTTACATCATGCCTATACTATCATCCTAATTTAAGGCAATAAAAAGGCTATTATTCGGCTTTTTTGCCACCATATTCATAATCAGCCAGAACAGCCCCTGCCAGATATAATGATCCCGCAATTAAGATATGACAAGAGGGGCATTGGTCAATGATTTGGCCCAGCGCTTCTTTATATGTCCGCGCAATATGCGGTTCTGCATTGATGCGCGCGGCAAGCTCCTCGGCTGTTTGCGGAAAATTCGAGAGCATATTGTCAATGCACCAGATATTTTTACCTGTAAATGGCAAAAGAGGTTTGATGAAGTTCTCCGCATCTTTGCTCGCCTGCATCCCGACAATAAGAGCAATCTCATGGCCCTGCTCATGCCATTTTTTCATTTCAAGCGCTATAATTTCCGCCGCTTCTTGGTTATGGCCAACATCCAGCCAAAGGCTATAGGCTTCGTCCAATCCAAGAGCTTCACTCTTTAAAGATTGCATTCTACCAGGCCAGCGCACTTTCTTTAACCCTGCTCTTATTTTCTCTTCTGTTATATTAAGGTCAGGAACGACTGATAAAGCTTTAAGCGCGGTGGCTACATTATTAACTTGATGGTCACCGTTCAAGTTGGTCTCATATTCGCAATCACTGCTGTCCGCCAAGTAAAAGGATGCATCCTTTTGGCACGCTATATCCTCAATAACAGATTTAGCCTGCACATAATTTTGGGGGCTAAGGACAACACAACCTTTTTCTTTAATGATGCCTGCCTTCTCCGCCGCAATTTCTTCGATAGTTTCGCCGAGAATATCCATATGGTCATGCCCAATCTGGGTAATCACAGAACAAGCGGCCTCTTTAATGATATTTGTGCAGTCCAAGCGGCCACCCAAGCCCGTTTCTAACAGCACAATATCGGCTTCGTAATCACTAAACATTTTGAATGCCAAAGCTGTCGTGAATTCAAAGAATGTTACCTGCGCCCCTTTATTCGCCTGCTCTACGATATCAATGTATTTAAGAAGCACCTCATCAGAAACTTCCTCACCAGCCAGCACAATCCGTTCATTAAACTTGATAAGATGCGGCGAGGTATAAACATGTACCTTAAGACCTGCCTCTTCCAGTATTGCCCTCATCATGGCAATGGTAGAACCTTTGCCATTCGTACCTGCAACATGGATGACAGGCGGTAAATTTAGATGAGGATCACCCAGCACATGTAACAAATCATCGTAAGGGGAGCGCTCTAACCGAAAGTCCATGAACATACGGTGAAGCTTGTATATAGACGACAATTTTGCCGCTAATTTGGGGTTCGGATGGACTGCATCAGCCTCCATTGAGTAACGACCTTAAGAGCGTGCGCGTTTTTTAGAGGCCTGCGTTTCATTTGCAGGCGCATCTGGCGCAACAAAAGGCTCATTCTTTACTGCAACAGACCCGGCATAGCTTGTTTTATCAGCCTTTTTTTCTTTCGCTGATAGGTTCTTGCCATTACCGTCACTATCTTTACCGTTGCCGCCTTTTTTTGATTTTTGAGGTGCTTTCTTACCCATTAACATGGAAAGAATAGAACCGATCTTCTCGTTCAGGTCTTTACGCTCAACAACCATGTCGATCATACCGTGCTCAAGCAGGTATTCGGCTGTTTGGAAATCTTCCGGCAATTCTTCGCGGATTGTTTCTTGAATCACACGCTTTCCGGCAAAACCAATCATCGCACCTGGCTCAGAGATATGAATATCGCCAACCATCGCAAAAGAAGCACTCACACCGCCCGTTGTCGGGTTTGTAAGAAGGACAACATACGGTAACCCCTCTTCCTTCACCATATCAACGGCGATAATAGAGCGCGGCATCTGCATCAATGATAGCATACCTTCTTGCATACGCGCGCCGCCTGATGATGGCACAACAATTAGGGCTGCTTTACGCTTTACCGCTTCCTTAGCCGCTGTGACAATACCTTCACCAACAGCCATCCCCATAGAACCGCCCATAAAGCGGAAGTCAAAAGCAGCAATAACAGTATCACAGCCACCGATTTTGCCATGGGCAACCATGATCGCATCTTTTTCTTTAGTTTTAGTCTGAGAATCTTTCAAACGATCTGCATATCGTTTCTTATCTTTGAATTTGAGCGGATCAACAGGCACTTTGTTTACACTCACGCGCTTATAATTGCCCTCGTCAAATAAGAGCTCACAGCGCTTATAAATATCAATCGCTAAATGATGGCCACAGTGATAGCAAACATTATCCGCCGCATCTAAATCGCGGTGAAACAGCATGCCTTCACAAGAAGGACATTTCTTCCATAGATTTTCCGGCACATCCTTTTGAGACGATACAAGCGCCTGAATTTTTGGACGAACAAAATTTGATAACCAATTCATGTTTTAACCACCTTATTTTTTCGAATTTGGACCATAGCCTAAAACTAAATACTCTTCAACAAAATCAATGCAACAGCACAAAAAACTACCCCCATGCCTGCTTTTACATTGGCCACCTCTTTATGCTTTATCAGGCGGTAATACAGAATAACAAAGACGCTGGATAAATGGAAGAGAGCCGACATATAGGCAGGATTCTCGGCCACAGCGATCCCGTAAACATTCGCCGTCACCATAATGGTTGTGATACAGCCAATAATACCGCCCGCTTTGATAGACTCCTTTGAAAACAGTGTCTTTGCAGGGATAGGACGGCGGACCGTATAATAAATAGCCCAGCACGCAACCATCATCGCCGCCTGAATAGGGACAAAGGATATAGCCGCCTGCATCGGGTCGATACCGACCATGGCTTTTTTGAGTAATACACTACCTGCAACACCAGCTACAATGATAAACCAGCCATATTTAATCGCATCCCATGAAAACTCGCATTTCTTTAACACAGCCGCCGAAAACGCCGCACCCGTAAGCGCCATGACGATCCCCGTTGTTTGCCATGGATTACTTAAGTAATGACCAACCAAATCAGGGTCAAAAGGTAGCCATGCCACAAAGATAAAAATGACATTGAGCGGCAG